>JANXRL010000127.1 GCA_025352985.1 Verrucomicrobiota bacterium | reverse complement strand
GCTCCGGAGGCGGCCGGTGGCGTCGTTGATGCCGACGGCTTCAAGCATGGCTAATGCGCGGACGAGGGCGTCGGCCTTGGAGATTTTCTCGTGGATGAGCAGGGGTTCGATGAGCTGTTCGCCGATTCGCAGGTAGGGGTTGAGCGAGGTCATCGGGTCCTGAAAAATCATGCTGATGCGCTTGCCGCGAATGGCGCGCAGCGCGGCGGGCGGGCAATGCAGCAGGTCAACGCCATCGAAGAGTGCCGAGCCGCCTTCGATTCGTCCGGGAGGCTGTGGGACGAGGCCCATGAGCGAATAGCCGGTGACGGATTTGCCCGAGCCAGATTCGCCGACAATGCCTAGAGTCTCGCCTCGATCGAGGTGGAAGCTGATCCCGTCGACCGCTCGATAGACACCGTTGCGGGTGTGGAAATAAGTGCGGAGGTCGGTGACCTTCAGAAGCGGCATGGATTGGCAAAGAGAAGGGCGGGAAACCGGCCCTGACTGCAAGCATTGCGAATTGGAAAAGTGGTCGTCAGGGAGCTTGCCGAGGGGAAATGGGCCGGGCAGGTTGGTCTTTTACGCATGCCGGTCGATCCATTCACTTCGCTCAGTTCAGGGCCTCGCCCCTTTTCAACCCCAACATGAGCCGTCCATCCCCTTCTTTTTTTCGCCGAATCCGATGGCGGCTGGAGTATGGCGTTTACCTTGTGGCCGAGAAATTGATCGGGCTGCTGACGCCGCGGGAGGCATGTCTGGTGGGCGAACAGGTGGGTATGCTTATACGGCTGGTTTCGGCCAAGCACCGGCGCATCGTCGAGCGCAACCTGCGCATCGCCTTCGCCGGCGAGAAGTCCGGGGCGGAGTTGGAGTTGCTGGCCGAGGAGGTTTTTCGCCGCGCAGGGGCCAATCTCATCGCCTCACTCTGCACCGCCTCGCTTGAACCGGAGGCTTTGAATCGCGCTGTAGAGATTGAAAACGCCGAATTGCTCACCCACGCCATGTCCACGGGCAAGGGCGCTATCGGAATCTTGGCGCATATGGGGAACTGGGAGGCGCTGGCGCAGAAATTTCCACAAGTCATGCCTCCGGGTGTGAAGGCGGGCGACATTTACCGGCCCTTGAGCAACCCTTATCTCGACGTTCGAATGGTGGCTACGCGTCAGCGGATGGGGCTGAAGTTATTTGAGAAAAGCGTGAATCCGCTGGCGCTCGCTTCTTTTCTGCGCGCCGGTTCCGTGTTGGGAATTGTGAGCGACCAGCGCGCCTTGGGGATCGGCGAGATCGTGCCGTTTTTCGGCAGACTGACCGCGTGCACGCCGTTGGCGGCGGTCCTGGCCAGGCGCACGGGAGCGACAGTGTTCGGGGTTTCGGTGACGTCACGAACGCCGGGAAAATGGCGCATTAAATTTCATCCGTTCGCGGGCGATCTTACCACGGAAAATTGCATGAGGCTGCTTGAAACCGTGATGCGGGAAAGTCCCGCCGATGTGTTTTGGCTGCAAGATCGTTGGAAGGTAAACAAATACAAGCCGCAGTGGGAGCCCGGCCGCACTCCTAAGGAAGGTATTGCCATGCTGCGTGCCAACAAGCGCCGGCGTTGTCTGGTGTGGTTGGAAGATGGCGCCGCCCCTGTGCCATCGCTCAAGCAGGCGGAGCCGGATAATTTCATTTTCGAGTATTGCCTCCCATCCGAGGCACCCAGACCTGCGTGGCTGGCGGGCGATGCCATCGTTCATTTCCGCCCCGTTCTGAATCGGCGCAAACTGATCGCGGCGGAAATCAACCGTGTTGATCGGGCCACGGCGCTGCCGCTTGATTTTGTTTATGCGCCTCACGGCTCAGCTAAGGTGATCGCAGTCTGTCGGCTCATGGACATGCCGGTTGTGGCGGCTCAAGAGGGCAACCCGTCAAAATGAAACTCACCGATATACGGATTTTGTCCGATGGACGTCCCGGCCACGAAAACCAGAGTTTCGGACTGGCTGAGGCGCTGCGACGCCGCACCGGAGCTGATGTGCAGTGCGTGAGGCTTGATTTAAAAAAGGGTGTTTTGGCCAGGATGGCCCAGGCGCGCCAAGTGGGCGTTGGGCTTGCCAAGCCTCAATTACTGATTGCGGCAGGCCACAGAACGCATCTGCCGTTGTTGCTAGCAGCAAGGTGGTTTCACGCGAAGTCGGTGGTCATCATGAAGCCGTCGCTGCCGGTGTGGCTTTTCGATCTTGGTCTTGCTCCGTTGCACGACTTGAGAGGCGGGAAGGGTGGAGGACGTATCCTGGCCACACGCGGGGCGCTGAATCGTCTGCCAGAGATTCTTTCGCCAAAGACTGCGACCGGCGTGATTTTGATCGGCGGACCATCAAAGCATCACGAGTGGTCTGGCGCGCCCCTGGTTGCGGCAATCAAGGAAATCGTGGAGCGCCAGCCGGAGCTGGTCTGGACTGTAGCCAACTCGCGGCGCACGCCCGAAAGATTTTTGCGCGAGGTGGCCGCGCTCGGTCTTCCTGTTGTGATAATGCCGCACGAAAATACAAAGTCAGGGTGGCTCCCCTCCGTGCTCATGGCGGCGCAGGAAGTATGGGTGACGGAGGATAGCACCTCGATGATCTTCGAGGCTATCACGGCCCGTGCCCGGGTGGGATTGCTGCCGCTGCCCACAAAGCATCGCGGCGACCGGGTGGTGCGTGCCGTCGATGATGCGGTCGCCGCCGGTTATGCGGTGCGTCATGCCGATTGGCTGGCATCGGGCAGGCCGCCTGCCCTGGCCGGATACTTGCACGAGGCGGGGCGATGCGCCGATGAAATCGTCAAACGCTGGTTTGTTTCCGCTAGATGAAAATCCTGCAAATACTTCCCGAACTTAATGCCGGTGGCGTTGAGCGTGGCACATTGGAGATCGCGCGGGCATTGGTTGCAGAGGGACATGATTCCTTGGTGGTTTCCAACGGAGGGAGGCTGGTGTCCGAGCTGGAAGCGGCCGGGTCCCGGCACATTGAGTTGCCGGTTCATCGCAAGAGTCTGTTTTCGTTGCTGCAAGTGATGCGGCTCAGGCGGGTGTTTGAAAAAGAAAAGCCTGACATCGTGCACGCCCGATCACGGGTGCCCGGGTGGATAGTGTGGCTGGCGCTGAGATGTATGGACGCGAAGGCACGTCCGCATTTTGTCACGACGGTGCATGGGTTTTACTCGATTAATTTTTACTCTGCGATCATGGCCCGTGGAGAGCGGGTCATCGCGGTCTCGCACTGCATTCGTGACTACATATCGCAAAATTATCCAAAAACTCCGGTGGCGGCGATTCGCGTCATTCCGCGCGGAGTTGAGCTGGCGGAGCTGCCCCGTGGATTTACGCCTGATGCAGCGTGGCTGAAAATATGGACACCGGCCCAGCCGCAGCTGGCCGGCAAGGCTGTGTTGCTTCTGCCAGGACGGATCACGCGGCTTAAGGGGCACGAAGACTTTTTTGCGATGATCACCGGCCTGAAGGCGGCCGGAGTTCCCGCGCATGGCTTGGTGGTGGGTGATACACATGCTAGGAAGAAGGCGTATATGGGCGAGTTGCGGGCATCCGTCGAACGGCTGGGGTTGAAGGATGATGTCACGTTTCTCGGCCACCGTGGCGACATTCGAGAAATCATGGCGGTGGCGGACATCGTCTATTGCCTTTCAGTGCAGCCGGAGTCGTTTGGCCGCACCACGCTGGAGGCGTTTGCCATCGGAAAACCTGTGGTTGGCTATGATCACGGCGGTGTGGCGGAGCAGTTGCGTGAGCTTTTCCCCGTGGGAGCGGTGCCGCTGCGGGACGTGGATGGGCTGGTGAAGACGACGGCGATGATTCTGCGCACGAAGGCGATTCCAGGCGTGGTGGGGGAGCCTTTCACGAAGGAGGCAATGTGCGCTGCGACGCTGGAGGTTTACCGTGAACTGGTTCCGGGGAAATAATTTCGCTTACATTCGGCGTCAGGATGGGTTGAAGTAACCTTTTTATTCGCATGAACAATATCGCCATCGTCGGCCTCGGTTACGTCGGGCTGCCTCTCGCCTTGCAGTTCGTCCGTTCGGGTGGGCGCGTGCTCGGCCTCGATATCGACCAGCGCAAGGTGGACGCGATCAACGCCGGTCGCAGCTACATCAAGCATGTCGGCGCCGATTCGATCTTGGCGGCGCGAAACAGCGGCAAGCTGGAGGCTTCGGTTGATTTTTCCCGCGTGCGCGAAATCGATGCGGTGATCCTGTGCGTGCCTACGCCGCTTAACACCTATCGCGAACCTGATCTTAGCTATGTCCTCGATACCGGACGCGCCATCGCACCGCATCTTTCAAAGGGTGTTCTGGTGGTGCTTGAATCGACGACTTATCCGGGCACGACGGATGGTGAGTTGCGCACGGTTTTAGAGGCCGGCTCGGGCTTAGAAGCGGGCGTCGATTTCCATTTGGCGTTTTCTCCCGAGCGCGAAGATCCAGGCAATCCCGACAGCAAAGTCGCGATCATTCCGAAGGTCGTCGGCGGCCTTACGCCCGCCTGTCTTGAAAAAGCGATGGCGCTTTACGGCCTCGCGATTCAAAAGCTCGTTCCGGTGAGCTCGTGCCGCGTGGCCGAGGCTACGAAACTGCTGGAGAACATTTTCCGATCAGTGAACATCGCCTTGGTTAACGAGCTGAAGATCGTTTACGCCGCCATGGGCATCGACATCTGGGAGGTTATCGAGGCGGCCAAGACGAAGCCGTTTGGCTTCATGCCGTTTTATCCCGGTCCTGGCCTTGGCGGACACTGCATTCCGATCGACCCGTTCTATCTGACGTGGAAGGCGCGCGAGTTTGGCCAACACACGCGTTTCATCGAACTTGCCGGCGAGATCAACACGGCCATGCCAGACTACGTGGTGAAGGTGGCCTTCGAGGCGCTTAACGACGACGGTAAGGCGGTTAAAAATGCACGCGTGCTGATCCTTGGCTTGGCCTACAAGGCAAACGTGGACGACGACCGCGAGTCGCCGAGCTACAAGCTTATCGAGAAATTCGAGTCGCTCGGCGCGAAGGTCGAGTATCACGATCCGTTTGTGCCCGTGGTGCCTATGACGCGTGAGCATGCGGTCTACGCCGGCCGCAAGTCGGTGGGCGCTGTCACGCCGGACTATGACCTGATCGTGGTTTCGACCGGACATACCGCTTATCGTGAGTTTGATTTCACAAATTATTCGATGCCGTTGATCGACACGCGCAACTGCATCCAGCGCCGCCCG
>JANXRL010000119.1 GCA_025352985.1 Verrucomicrobiota bacterium | reverse complement strand
GGGATGAATCGCTCATGGTGGGTGTGGTCGTGTGTTGTGACGGGGCACCCCTGGTCTTTGGTTGCGGCGCAGGAAATTCCGGCAGAGCGGTCGATATCGAATCCAGGCTTCATTTTCACGTGAAGTCCTTACGGAAGCGATAGACGCTTTGAACCAGTCCTTGCAGCAAGCAGCAACTAAGCACAAAGGAGCCACCGTAGCTGATAAAGGGAAGCGGTATGCCCGTGATGGGCACGAGTCCGATGGTCATCGCGATGTTCACGAAGACATGCACTGCGAACAGCACCGTCACGCCGATGGCGATCAGGGTGCCGAAGCGGTCGCGGGCGAGCCCGGCGACGCGTATGCCGTTAAACATCAATATGCCAAACAAACCCAGAACCGTAAGACTTCCCAAAAAACCTTTCTCCTCGGCGATGACCGAGAAGATAAAATCGTTGTGCGCCACCGAGCGGGGCAGGTAGCCGAGCTGGGCCTGCGTTCCCTGCGTCCAGCCCTTGCCGGAGAGGCCGCCGGAGCCGACCGAGATGGTGGACTGGATTTGGTTCCAGCCGATGTCGGCAGGGTCGTATTTCTGCGGATCAACGAAAGAGATGATGCGGTTGCGCTGGTAGTCGTGCAGGGGCAGGATGCCGTGCGGCTCGAACTTACCCTTGTCGTTCATGTAGGAATACTTGTGCGCATCCATGAACTGCGTGTAGTTGTAGCAATCCCAGGCCACCAGACTCACGAGGAGGAGGAACGCGCCCAACGCCACCGCAAAAAAACGGGTCGAGAGGTTGGAGACGTAGAGCATGGAGAACACCACGGGGGGCAGCACAATCGCCGACTTGAGGTCGGGTTGGAGAAGGATAAGGAAGATGGGCACACCCGCAGCAAGCGCCAATTTCCAGAGGGTGCCGAGAGACTGGGCGATGGTGCCGACCTTGGAGCGCACGAGGATGCCGGCGGTGACGAGAAGGACGGCGGCCTTGACCGGTTCGGAGGGTTGGAGGGCGAAAAAACCGAGATCCAGCCACCGCTGCGCCCCGAAACGGTGGGTGCCGACACCAGGGGTGATGACGAGAATCAGGGCGACGATGCAGGCTAAATAGAACCAGTGGGAAAAGCTAAGCCAGAAACGGTAGTCGATGAGGGAAACGCCGATATAGAGGGCGGAGCCTGCGGCTAGCCAGACGAGTTGCTTGAGCCAGTCGCTTTGCGCGGTGGCGAGTTGCGCGCTGTAGATAAAGGCCACGCCGATGGCGCTGAGGGCCAGCAGGACGAGTGGCGTGATCCAGTCGCAGCGCTCGCGCGTCGTCGTTTTGAAGACGCCTAGAAGATCGAGGGGAGTTCGTAGGGTGCCGGCCACGGGTTGAACAAACGGCATGAGCGGGTGGGTGCAACCTCCGCGTGTGCGGGACGGAGTTTTTAACCACGAAACACACAAAATACACGAAAGACGGAGGATCGGATGGGGGAGTTCGAAAGCAGGCTCTTACATTCCGGTCCGGGTTCAGCTTGTCGTCAGCGTGTAGCGGAAGGCGTAGCGCTTGGCTTTGAGCGTGTAGCGGTCAAGGGCGTCGGGTCCGCAACTCTGGGTGCCCAGGCCGCGATGGGCGGCGTCGAGATACACGATCGTTTCGGCGCGGGGCGCGAGATCGGTCGTGTGCTTGGCGGCGTAGAGATCCTCGGCGGCGAAGTGGGTGGCGTTGAACTCAAACAGCGGCGCGGCGGTGATGCGTAGCGCGGGGGCTTTGGTTTTATGCGCGGTGCAGAGTTCGAGCCAGCGGGTTTCGGTGTGGTGGCCGTGTTCCTGCGGCATGACGTAGTCCACGTATTCGGCGGTGACGGTGGTCTTGTAGCGGGCGACAAGGCTGCCGGCTTTGCGGTCGGCGTAGTTCTCGACGGGGCCGCGTCCGAAGTAGGCAAGGCGCTCGTAGCCGGCTACGAGGTCGAGGCGCACGCCGACGCGCGGAAGGTCGGTCATGTCGGCACCGGAGAAGGCGATGTCGTTGTCCACCACGAGGGGGCCGTTGGCGTGCAACGTGTAGCGGTGCGTGTGGGTGCAGTCCTTCCAGTTTTCGCGTCCGGAAGCGGCGTGGGAGAGCGTGACGGTGACGGAGCTGTCACGGTTGGCCTTCCACTCGAACTTGCCGGGGCGGTGTTGGAGGGGGCGGGTGATGAGGCCGAGTTTTTGCCAACGGCCGAGGGCTTTGCCGTCTTGGCCGGACCAGAGCTTGATGCCGTCGTTGTCGGTGGCGGCGCGGTTGAGCTCGACGAGCGGGGCGCGGGCAAGGAGCTCGACGCCGCGCACGCGGAGCGAGATCAGCATCGACGTGGCGCGGTCAAACGTCGCGGCGGTGTCGCCCGCGACGAGGATGACGCCGCCGACGGTTTCCTCGGCGAGGACGGCACGGCCGGCCACTCGCGCACGCTCGTAGCTACGGGAGGAGGCTTTGGGCGCGGGCGTGAGGGCGAGCTGGGTCCAGGCGACTTCGTGTCCGCGTTTGGCGTAGGTCGTATCGGCGACGGTCGTCCAGCTCATGGTGAGGTGGGTCTCGGAACCGGCGGGGAGTTTGCCGAAGGCGAGGGTGACGTCTTTCGAAGCGCCGGGGGCGAGGTCGAGCTTGGGCAAGTTGCCGCGCTTCGTGGCGACGCCGTCGATGAGGAGTTCCCAGTGGCCCTGGAGGCGGGCGAGGGAGACGAAGTCGTGGTCGTTGCGGATGCGCAGGCGGCCCGGTTTGCCTCTCACGAGTTCGACAGCGACAGGCTGGGCGAGGTGCTTGAACTCCCACATGGCGGGGTGGGGGATGCGGTCGGCGGAGACTAGGCCGTCGCAGACGAAGTTGGCGTCGTTGGGCGTGTCGCCGAAGTCACCGCCGTAGGCGAAAAATTCTTTGCCTTCGGTGGTCTTCTGGCGGAGGCCGTGGTCGAGCCATTCCCAGATGAAACCGCCTTGGATGCCGGGCTTGGTGCGGAAGAGGTGAAAGTAATCGGAGAGCGAACCGTTGGAGTTGCCCATCGCGTGCGAGTATTCGCAGAGAATGACGGGGCGAGCCAGCGGGTGGATAAGCAGCGGGGTGAGCGGGGCGCGAGGCACTTCCGAGCCCCAGCCGCTGACGTGAGAAAGGCCGAGCGCGGCGAGGGCGGCGCCTTCGGGGTTGGCACTGGGGCCGGGCTTGTAGTGCTTCGTCACGAGATCGCTCCAGCGGGCGAGGTCGTCGATGCTGGAATACATCGGGCAGATCACGTCGGTGCCCAGACTGCCGTGGGCCCACGTCGTGTAGGACTGGCCGATGGAGATGCCGCCCTCGTAGTGGACGGGGCGGGAGGAATCGTATTCGCGCACCCAGCCGGCGACGGCGGCGTGGTTGGGGCCGTAGCCGGACTCGTTGCCGAGCGACCAGAAGATGATCGCGGGGTGGTTTTTGTCGCGCACGACCATGCGCATGACGCGGTCGAGCCACGCGGTGGCAAAGCGCGTGTCGCGGCAGAGGGAGTTATGGAAGTCGTGCGACTCGATGTTGGCCTCGTCGATGACGTAGAGGCCGTGCTCGTCGCAGAGATCGAGCCAGCGCGGGTCGTTGGGATAGTGCGAGGTGCGGACGGCGTTGAAGTTGAACTGTTTCATCAACGTCACGTCTTTCACCAGGGTCTCGTAGGGCACGGCCTTGCCGTGGTCGGGGTGGTGGTCGTGGCGGTTGACACCCTTGACGAGCACGCGGCGGCCGTTGATGAGCAGATCGCGGTCGCGGATTTCGACGCGACGGAAACCGATGCGCGTGCTCGTGTGCGAGTCGCCGTCGGGGGTGACGAGCGTGACGACCACGGTGTAGAGAGTCGGTGTCTCGTGCGACCAGAGTTGGGGCCGGGCGACGGGGGCGCGCAGGTCGATGCGCAGGTGGTTGGTCTGGTTGTTGAAACGCCTGGCGGGGACGTTGAGCGCGCCGGTGAGCGGTTTTTTGAAAACGTCGCGGCCCTTCGGGTCGAGCAGGCGCACTTGGGCGGTGACGCCTTGCGGCAGCGGGCCGGCGCCGGTGATGCCTACGTGGACGGAGACCTCGAGCGTGGCCGAGGCGAGGTCGGGGAAGAGCGTCGGCCGGGCGTGGACGTCGGCGAGGTAGGTTTTCGGCGTCGCATAAAGGAACACTTCGCGGTGCAGGCCCGACAGCCACCACTGGTCTTGATCCTCGATGAAGGAGGCGTCGGACCACTGGATGACGAGGGCGATGAGTTCGTTTTCGGCGCCTACGCGCACGGCGGCGGTGAGGTCGAACTCGGCGGGCAGGCAGGAGTCTTTGCTCAGGCCGACGGCGATGCCGTTGACGTAAACGGCGAGCACGCTGGTGGCGCCGCCGAAATGGGCGACGATGCGTTTGCCGGTCCATGCGGCGGGCACGGTGAACGTGCGCCGGTAAACGCCAGTGGGGTTGGCGGCGGGCACGTGTGGCGGCTGGTGCGGCCAGGGCATCTGGACATTCGTGTAGTGCGGCTTGCCGTGGCCTTGGGTCTGGAGATTGCCGGGGACGCGGATCGCGCCCCACTCGGCGGAGGCGTTGAAGGCCGTGTCTCTAGTGAAGCGTAGGGCGTCCTCGGGCGTGGGCTCGCAGCGGAACTGCCATTCGCCGTTGAGAGGGAGCGTCCGCGGCGAGTTGTCGGGATCACGGGTGAGCGCCTGCTTCGCGGTGGCGAAGTGCGTGAAAGTTGCGCGGGGCGGGAGCTTGTTGAGCGAGGTGAGCTCGGGATTTTCCCAGGCGGTGACGAGGCCGGATTTGAGCATGATCTAGAGGGGTGATAAACGAGACATGGCAGCGAGGTGATTTGACTGGCGAGTGGAATAAATCCCGGAGGAGCCAGGAGGAAGGCCGGGCTGCGATTGAGGGGTTGAGTTTTACGGGGTGGGAGGCATCGTCCCCTTTTCTTGAATCCAGCCGATTACGAGATTTTTGCCGTGATGCCGGTCACAGGCGCACCGACGTGGTGGACGCTGGCGTCTGCCATTGCCGCCGGGGGGAGCCTCGGGTTCCTGTTTGTATGGTCGCTCACGCGGCATACGCGCAGGGCCGCCGAGGAAAGCGCCGCCGAGCGGCTTGAGGTCGTCAAGCGCGAGGCCGCCGTCGCCGCGCAGGAAATCAAACAAAAGGCCGAAGAGGAAATCGCCGCCCGCCGGGCCGAAATCAACCGCGAGTTCGACCGCCGCGAGATCGAGAGCGAGCTCAAGCTGCGCGAGATCCGTTCCCACGAGGAATCGCTCGCGCTCCTCGACCACCAGCTCGAGCAGAAGAGCGAACGCCTCGCCCGCGAAAGCGCCGCCATCAAGCAGGCGCGCGACGCCATCCGCACCCTTTCCAAATCCCTCCGCAAGCGGCTCGAGGGCGTCTCCTTGATGGACGCCGAGGAGATCAAGCGCGCCCTCCGCGAGGAAGTTCAACTGGAGTGCCAAGACGAGTTGCGCGCCTTGAAACGCGAGATGCTCGACCGCTCCGAGCAGGACCTCAACAACGAGGCGAAGCGCATCCTCATTACCGCGATGCAGCGGCTCACCTCGAAGCCCAACAACGACATCACTGCGACCATCGTGCAGCTCCCCGGCGAAGAGATGAAGGGTCGCATTATCGGTCGCGAAGGACGCAACATCAAATCCTTCGAGGCCACCACCGGCGTCACCCTCCTGATCGACGAGTCGCTGCAGATGGTGTTCATCTCGTCGTTCGACCCCGTGCGCCGTGAGATCGCCCGCATCACGCTCGAAGGGCTCGTGAAAGACGGACGCATCCACCCGGCATCGATCGAGGAATTCTACGCCCGCGCCAAGGAGGACGTGGAGCTCAACGTCCAGCAATCCGGCGAGGACGCCGTCCAAAAACTGGGCATCAACGGCCTGCACCCCGAGATCATCACGCTGCTCGGCCGCCTGAAATACCGGTTTTCCTACACTCAGAACGCGCTCGATCACTCGATCGAGGTGGGGTTTCTTTGCTCGATGATCGCGAGCGAGAGCGGCCTCGATCCGAATCTCGCCAAACGCGCCGGCCTGCTGCATGACATCGGTAAGGCCGTCGAGGGTGACTACGAGGGCAGCCACGCTTCCATCGGCGCGAGTTTTGTGAAGCGCCACGGGGAGACGCCCATCGTGGTCAATGCCATCGCCGCCCACCACGAAGAGGTAAAGCCCGAGACGGTTTACGCCGGCTTGGTGATCCTTGCCGACACGGTTTCCGCCGTGCGCCCCGGTGCACGCGCCGAGTCGATGACGGGCTACATCCAGCGTCTCGAGCGCCTAGAGAAACTTGCGATGTCCATCGAGGGTGTGCAGCAGGCCTATGCCATTCAGGCGGGTCGTGAGGTGCGCGTCGTCGTCAACCCACAGAAGGTGACCGACGAACAGGCGCAAGAGTTGTCCAAGGTGCTCCGTCAGCGCATCGAGGCGGAGCTGCAATACCCGAGCACGATCAAGATCACGGTCATCCGTGAATCGCGTTTCACGGAAACGGCGACGTAGAAAGTAAGAGGGATGAATTAGGGGGTAAGAAGTTTCTGATGTTTCCTGAATTCTGTCTTCATTTATTGATTTTTACTTCGTAACTCTTCCTTTCATTACCATGGCCGATCCCAAAATTCTCGAAACCTTCCCAAATCCCGCGCCGCACCGCGACTTCATCATCGCGCACACGCATCACGAGTTCACCTCGGTGTGCCCCATGACGGGTCATCCTGATTTTGCCTCTATCACGGTGCGCTACGTGGCGGACAAGACCTGTGTCGAGCTGAAGTCGCTCAAGCTCTACTTCCACGCCTACCGCAACGAAGGCATCTTCTTTGAGGCGGCGACCAACAAGATATGCGACGACCTCGGCAAGGCCCTCAAGCCGCGTTCGCTGACGATCATCGCCGACTGGAAGGCGCGCGGCGGTTTCTCGTCGGTGATCACGGCTGAGTATAAGCCCAAGTCTGCGAGCCGCCGCTGAGACGCGCAGCCTGGCCGTGCAGGGCGCGGCCTACTTCACGGTCCACTTCTCGGTCTTCGGGAGGTTCTCCGGACTGATGACCTCGTCCACCATTTGGTCGCCGAAATAAACGCGTATCCAGATGCCGTAGAGTGAATCCTTGATGGGGGCGTTGTTGCCGGTCTTGCCCCAGATCCAGCCCGGTTTGAGCTGTTGTTTGTAAATCGTGATCGAATCGGTGCGGAAGTTGATGCTGTCGTGGGGAGGCAGGGCATCGATGGTTTTAGTGCCCGATTTTTGTTTGAGCGGGGCGCTGGTCGTATCCTTGCCCGGTTCCGCGTCCGGTTTCACGAAAAGGATGTATTCCACCCGCGCGCCGTTGAGCGGCTTGCTGGCGCGGTTGAAGAGGGTGGCCGTGTAGCCCCATTGCTCCTCGGACATGATGATGCCGCTGCCGTCGTCCTTTTTCTTGGTATCGAATTTCCCCCGGCTCACCTGCACCTCGACGCTGCCCGCCGGGATCAGCTTGGCTTGTTTCTCGGCCCATTCCTTGAGGGATTTTTGATTATCTTCGTTCAGGGTCTCGAGCGAGAGGGTGAAAGTCTGGCCGTCTTCGCGGCGGATGGTGACCTTGTCGTCCTCGACCGAGATCACGTCGGCCTTGAGGCTGCGGCCCTGCTTGTCGGTCAACGTGCGGGTCTCCGCGTGCAGGCCGGGGGCGCCCGTGCCAATGGCCAACGCGGCGACGATGACCAGTTGTGCGAAAAGACGGCGGTGGGGGAACGAGTTCATGTGACGCAGGCACGAGCCAAGTCTGGCGAGATGGTTGAGGCAAGATTCTTGCGGGATAACTTGTCTCATGATTTGGAGTGCGTTCGACTGGGGCTGGAAGTTTTACCATGAATAATCTATTTCGGATTCTTGTGTTGGCGGGCCTGCTTAGCGCCGCAGTGTTAAGTGCGGCCGAAACGCCCACGCCCGAGTTGCGCGGCATGCTGGCCACCGGGGCGGACCGTCGTTTCGCGCTGGCCGTTCCAGGCGGAGAGGAGACGGCGTGGGTCTCCGTGGGCGGGAATTTCGCGGGCTGGAAACTCTCCGCCTACCGTCCGTCCGACGACGTGCTTGTGCTCTCCAAGGACGGGCGCGAGGTGTTGCTGAAACTGTCTTCGTCCAAGATCGGCGTGGCGGACGAGAAGGCCACCCTTGCCGATGCCGAGGCGGTTATAGGCAAGATGAAATTCGACACCATGATAGCGAAGATGCTGGAGCAGCAAAAAAAGGGCATGCTTGCCATGACCAAAAAGATGGCGGGCAACTCCAAGGGAGTGAACCAAGCCGAGTTCGATGCGTATCAGGCGAAGGTGATGGACGCCATGAACGCCGCCATGAAGCCGGAGGACATGAAGGCGGATTTCGCCAAGGTTTACAGTGAGGTTTTCACCAAGGGCGAGCTTCAGGGCCTGGCCGATTTCTACGATTCGCCGACGGGCCAGGCCATGATCGATAAGCAGCCCGAGGTGCAGCAGAAGACGATGGCGGCAATCATGCCCCGCATGATGGCAGCCATGCCGAAGGTCCAGCAGCTTTCGGCGGAGTTCAACAAGGAGCAGGACACCAAGAAGGCTGCCGCGAAAGCTGCCGCCGCACCGGCTACTCCGACCGCAACACCTTGATGAGCGAGGCGGTTTTCATCCCAATGTGAAAACCATCCGGCTGGTCTTGTTGATTCTGCTGTTGGGCGTTGTGGCAGAATCGGCGCGCGCGGCGGGCGCCCACGCTGAAAAGGTGCCCGAGTTGCGCGGTGTGCTGTCCGAAGGCTCGGAGAAGCGCTTTGGGTTATTTATTCCCGACAACGGGCAGACGGTATGGGCGACGGTGGGGCAGGCCGTGGGTGGCTGGAAGCTCAAGGAGTATCGCGCCTCCGACGATACGCTGCTGCTGGCGAAGGAAGCGCGCGAAGAAGTCCTGCATTTGAGCGAAAGCGTGATCGGCGTTTATCACAAGGGCAGCGCGGCCGACGCGCTGGCGCTGCTTAAGGCGATGAAATTCAACGAGCGCATAACCAAGCGTTTTGAAGAAAACTTTCAGAGTAAACTCAAGTATCTGCTCGCCCGCAACGGCCTCGCGAATCCGACGCCCGAGCAACTGGCCGAGTTTCAAAAGCAGATAGCCCGGATCGTTTCCCCGTCGCAACTGGAGGGCAAGATGGCCGTGGCGATGGGAGGGGTTTAGACGCAGGAGGAATTAAAGGCGCAGGCGGATTTTTACGGCTTCGGATGAAGGGCAGGCGGTGCTCGACAAGATGGGGCCCGGCGCACAGGGCGAGGAGCCTGCGGCGTTGAAGGTGTTTTATACCACGCCTGCCGGACCATCCGTAAAAGTCAAAAAATCAGCGCTCGATATTCAGATGCAAAAAATAATGTGGTCTTGGATCGGCGGGTTGATGAAGAAGGTGGAGACGGTCGCCAACGACTTTGCCAAAGACCAGGGCGTTGACCCGCGGCGGGCCGCGTCTGTTTCCGCAGACGCCAAGGTGACGACGCCTTGAGTCACTTCGCGTTCAGCGCGGCGATCACGCCGGCGTGAAGCCCGGGGCCGGTCGCCACGATGGAGACGCCGCGCATCGCGTCGCCGCCTTGCCAGTCGGTGATGACACCGCCTGCTCCGCGCACGATTGGCACGAGCGCGGCAATGTCCCACGGGTTCATGACGGGGTCGCACATCACGTCTGCCCGGCCGCTCGCGAGCAGCAGGTAGCCGTAGCAGTCGCCCCACGTGCGCACGAGACGGGCGCGGGCGATGAGCGCGGCGTAGGCGCCGCCGTTCTGGTATTTGGCGGGGTTGAGCGGGTCGCTCGTCAGGAAAGTGGCGGTCTCGATGGCGTCGCAGGCGCGCACGCGCACGGGGTCGCCGTTGAGGGTGGTGACGTTGCCATCGCCGATCATGAGCTGGCCGAGGACGGGCTGGTGGATCGCGCCGAGGACGGGCTGGCCGTTGTGCAGGAGGGCGATGAGCGTGCCCCAAAGCGGGACGCCCGTGATGAAGGATTTGGTGCCGTCGATCGGGTCAAGCACCCACACCCACTCGGCGCCTGCGTTCTTGTCGGGGAACTCTTCGCCGATCACGCCATGGTCTGGAAAGCGGGCCGCAATGAGATCGCGCATGAGTTGCTCCGCGCCGCAGTCGGCGGCGGTGACGGGGGAGTCGTCGGATTTGGTTTCAACGATGAGCTCGGGGTCCGTAAAAAAAGGCACGAGGAAGTCGCCGCTTTTTTCGGCGAGCTCGGTGAGGAAGCTGCGGTAGGCGTCGAGGCTCATGGGGAAGAATCAACAGAAAGCACAGAATAGGATGGAAGCCCATTCCGTTAATTTTGTTCACTCTGTGACCGCACCATGACCTGGACCGAGCAGACTATCCATTTTGTCGATTTCGAGGGAAGCGTCGCGTCCGGTATTCTGGAATACGGGGTGGTGGCGATGCGCGGGGCGGAGATTTTGGGGACTCACACGCGGCTCTGTCGGGCGACCGGACGGGTTAGGGCGGAGGACGCGGCGCTGCACGGGTTGGAGGCGGTGGCGGTGGCGGACCATGCGCCGTTTGGCGATGATTTTGAAACGTTTGCCCGCTGGCGTGAGGCGGGGCCGCTGGCCGCGCATTTCGCGAGCGCGGAGAACACGCTGATCAAATCCGTGTGGCCGTATCCGCGCACTTCGCCGGATTTTGCGCGTCCCGGCGGTGCGCTGACGGACTGGGGACCGTGGATCGACAC
Organism: Verrucomicrobiota bacterium; assembly: GCA_025352985.1. Lineage (GTDB taxonomy): Bacteria > Verrucomicrobiota > Verrucomicrobiia > Opitutales > Opitutaceae > Rariglobus. The sequence goes on along the minus strand of JANXRL010000119.1, from coordinate 4,272 downwards.
GGGTCGGCTTTACCCGCAGCTTTACCCGTCGCTCACGTCGGCAAAGCTGGGCGATCTGGTGGCGGCGTTCGCGTTGCAGCCGGAGCTCGACTTGCGGGCGGAGCGGCATTGCCCGGCGGGCCGTAGGCGTTATCACGCGGCACTCTACGACGCGCTGGCGGGTGCGCTGCTTCTGCGGCGGCTCGCGCTGGAGCCGTCGCTGGCGGCGCAGTCGTCGTCGTGGTTGCTCGCCATGAGCACGCTCGACCCGGTGAAGCGCGATGCGTTGCGGCAGGACCGGTTGTTTTGATCAGCCAAAGCGGCGGTTCAGTTCCGCTAAGGTGACGCCGGCGAGCGAGGGCAACTGCCAGTGGGCATGCGGGAACTGGCAGCGGGCGGTGGAGGGATTGGGCACGACGACGACGCGCAGGCCGGCGCGGTGCGCGGCCACATGGCCGGGCACGGAGTCTTCGAAGGCGATGGTCTCGTCCGCGCCGGCTCCTAGGCCGCGCAGCGCGGCGAGATAGACATCTGGCTCCGGTTTGCCGGCGGGGACGTCTTCGCGGCAGACGATGCAGTCGAAATACCCGCGCATGTCGCGATGGTAGAGGTGGCCTTCGACGTGGTGGTGGCTGGAGTTGGAGGCGAGGCCGATCTTGAGGCCGGCGGCGCGGGCGGCGGCGAGAAGGTCGAGGGTGCCGGGCAGCGGCGGGGCGGCGAGGGTGAGGGTGCCCGCGGTCTCGCGGTAGCGGGCGTCGAGTGACTCGCGGTCGATTTCGGGCGCGTAGGCGGTCCAGTAGTCGTGTGTGATGCCGGTGTGGCCGACAATGTAGTGGAGCGTCTCGCGGTCGCAGGGCAGGCCGTCCTCCGCGTGCATCCGCACCCAGGCGTCGATCAGCACTGTCTCGGTGTCCACGAGCAGTCCGTCGAAATCAAAAATCAGCGCGTGCGGCATGGGGAGGGTGCGTTCTCAGATCCAGCGTTTTTTGCGCATGAAGATCATCATGCCGGCCATGCTGACGAGCGTGACGGCCACCGCCAGCAGGTAGCCCATGCCGGAATGCAGCTCGTGCATGCGCTCGAAATTCATGCCGAACCAGCCGCCGACGAGGAGGGGCGGGAGGGTGAGAGCGGTGATGCCGGTGATGACCTTGATGCCCTGGTTGGCCTCGTAGCCGGATTTGTTCAGGTAGATGCGGAACGAGAGGATGAGCTGCTCGGCCCACGCGGCGGCCTGGGTCTCGATGCGCACGAGCTCGTCGCCCACGTCGCGCAGGTAGGGCAGGATGAGCGGGCGGAGCAGCTTGGTTTTCCCCTGGGTGAGGCCGACGATGACCTCTCGTTGCGGACGCACGAGCTGTCGGAGGCGGGAAAGATCCTTGCGCAACGCGACGACGAGGGGGAACAGCTCCTCGGCGGAGATATTGCGCAGGACGCCGTCTTCCACGCGGTCAACCTCGGCGCGCAGCGCGGTGAGGGCAGGCTTGCAGCCTTCGACGAGGCCGTCGAGGAGGTGGTGGGCGAGACGGTCGGGGCCGCGGACCAGTGTGGCGGGAGTGCGCAGGCAGCGGTCGATGACGGCCTGCACGGTTTTCAGCGGCAGGCGGTGGTAGGTCACGATGTAGTTGGAGCCCAGAAACAGATCGAGTTCGGTCGTGGTGAAGCGGGTGTCGGGCGCGTAGTCGATGGCGTGGGTGACGAGGTAGAGGTAGTCTTCGTAGTTCTCCACCTTGGGGAACGGGCTGTCGCTCACGCAGTCCTCGATGGTGAGCGGGTGGAAGCCGAAGAGTTTTTCAAGGATCGCGGCGACCTCTTCCGACGTAGGCTGGCCGAGGTCGATCCAAAGCATGACGCCCGGTTCCTGACGCAGGGCGGTGAGCGACTCCACGGGCGGATTGTGCCCGGCGAGCTTGTGGTCGCGATAGACGAGGGTGGTGATCATGGCGCGCGGGCTGGTTTCAGATCCAGCGGCGTTGTTTGCACCACAACCAGGTGAGCGCGGTGAGGACGAGGGTGACGGAGATGGCGATCGGGTAGCCGAGCGGGGACTTGAGCTCGGGCATGTGCTCGAAGTTCATGCCATACCAGGTGCTGATGAGTGTGGCGGGCAACGTGAGGACGGTGAGCGCGGTGAGGGTCTTGATGCCTTGGTTGGCCTCGTAGTCGGACTTACTCAGGTAGAGGTCGAAGGAGATGAGGAGCTGGTCGGCGAAGCTCGCGGTCATCTCGTCGATGCGGATGAGGTCGTCGCGCAAATCGCGGAAATACGGGAGCATGACGGCGCGGATGATCTTGCTCTCGCCATGGGCGAGCCGGGAGACGAGGTCGCGCTGGGGGCGGATGATCTGGCGCAAATGGGCGATGTCCGTTCGAACGTGCAGCAGGTCGGGGATGAGCTGCTTCGAGTCGCGGGAGAGGACGGTCTCCTCGATTTCCTCCAGCTCGGCGCGGAGTTCGTCGGTCACGGGTTTGAAGTTCTCGAACATGGCGTCGAGCACCATGTGGGCGATGCGGTCGGGGCCGCGGGCGACGGCGCCGGAGGCCTTCACGAAGCGGTCGATGACCGAGAGGATGGACTTGAGGGGCTTGCGGTGGAAGGTGACGAGGAAGTCCTTGCCCAGGAAGAGATCGAGCTCGGTGGTGTTGAACTTCTCGGTGCGGGTGAAGTCCACCGCGTGCATGACGAGGAAGAGGTAGTCCTCGTAGTCGTCCACCTTCGGCATGGGGCTGGGGGTGGCGCAGTCCTCGATGGCGAGCGGGTGGAACTGGAAGATATCGGCGAGGACCGTCTTGATTTCCTGGTCGGTGGGGTTTTCGAGATCGACCCAGAGGACGAGGCCCTTGTCGCCGCGCACGAGGCGGAGCGCCTCGGTTTCGAGGTCGCGGCCCACGAGTTTGCCGTCACTGAAGATGAACGAGTTGATCATGCGCCCGGGCAGCGTGCTTGGCGCGGCCGTGTTTGCCAAGACCAGGCTGCGAAAAAGGCGGGCCGGCTCAGGCCGGGGCGAGCAGCTTTTCCTCAGCGGAAACAATCGCCTGCACGAAGGCTTCCGGCGTGGCGGCGGCTAGGAGTGCCTCGCGGTTGGCGGGGTCCTTGAAAATTTTGCAGAGCGCGCTGACCACCTGTAGGTAGTCGCCGGGGTTGGACTTGGGCGTGCCGAGGACGAACATGAGGCGCACGTTCTGGTTGCTGTTTTCGAAGTGGATGCCGGCGGGGCTGCGGCCCACGACCATGACGATTTTTTTAACGTGCTCGGTGCGGGCGTGGGGCAGGGCGATCTCGTTGCCGAGGCAGGTCGTGTCGAGGCGTTCACGGGCGAGCAGCTCGTTGTAGAAGCCTTGGAAGTTGGTCACGTCGGGATGGCCGTCGAGGAGGCGGGCCACTTCGTTGAGGGCGACCGTCCGCTTGGTGCTTTGCACGTTCAGCGCGATGCGTGAGGGATCAAGGAGTTGGGAAAGGCGGCCGGCCATGCGAACAAGGGGTGCAGGTTTACAGGAGGGGTGGAAACCTGACGACTGGGGAAAATGATTGGCAAGCGTTGATTACCGCAGCGGCGGGGAATTTTTTCGGCCCGACCGCGTCTTGCGGAAATCGCGGGTTGGCAGTTACGTGCCAACAAGCCGCTGAGCGCGCCCTTGAGGGTCTTAGCAGGCGGGCTTCTAAGCCCCCGTCACCGGCGGATCCGGCGTGGTTTTTCAGAAGGAGGGCGTATGATTTTACGGTAAAACCCATCTTGATTTTCTTTGCAAAGCCCGCGTGGCCGCCGGTTGGCGACGACCTCCTTTGGTTACCTTAAACGTCCGCAACCCCAACATCGAAAAACCACCCGTCATGAACAACTCACGCGCGCCCTTTGTCCCGTCCCCGCCCGCCGATGCGGTGCCCGGAGAGGCGGTCACCCACGAAGCCATCACCGTCCGGGCGCAGAGAATCTGGATGGATCATGGCTGCCCCGAAAACTGCGACGAATGCATCTGGCTGGAGGCCGAAGCCGAGCTCATGGCTATTCAGGAAAACCGTTTCCGTCATCCCAACCTGCTGCTCAAGTCTCAGGTCGGTTCCAAGGTTGCATGAAGCGTTGTTGGAGCGATTGAGCCTCGTCTTGTCTGATCTGGCGGGTATGAAATGAAAGCGATGCCCCACGATCCCCACGCCCAGATTGATCACCACGTCCTTGAAATGATCGAGCACAGCCCGGCGGGGGCGGTGCCGCACACCCCGTCTTATCAGGACGCCTTGAAGCGGCTCTACGCCTCCCACCAAGTTTACGCCTCGGCGGATCACAAGGGCGG
>JANXRL010000099.1 GCA_025352985.1 Verrucomicrobiota bacterium | reverse complement strand
ACCAGAGCATCAAGGCCGCCCTCGGTGACACCAGCTACCAGCAGTATCAAAGCTATCAAACCACTCAGCCGCAGCGCGCGGTTGTCGCCCAGTTGGAACAACGCCTCAGCTACTCAGCCACTCCGCTCACCGGCGCCCAATCCGATTTCCTTGTTCAAGCTCTCGGCGGCCAACAGGCGGCATCTTCGACGAACGCACCCGACCAAGGTGGTCGCGGCGGTGGCTTTGGCGGACGGGGCGCGAATGGCACGCCCATCAGCGACGCGGTCATAAAGCAGGCGCAAAACGTTCTGACTCCCGATCAGGTCACGGCCCTAAAGGATATTCAGGCTCAACAGCAGGCCCAGCAAAAGATCAGCCAGATGTTCCGAACCAGCGGCGGCAATCGCGCCGCAGGAAACTGATAGTTTACCAAAAACCGCGCACGCTAGGGCCAAATCTGCGCAGAGAAAACCCTTGCGGCACGATTCGTGCGGGCGATACGTTGAACAACGGTTTCAACACCATCCACCTATGATCGTCACCACCGCGCAGCTCTTCAAACACGCCTACGGAAAATACGCCGTCGGCGCCTACAACATCAACAACGCCGAGCAGGCCATGGGCCTCTTCAAAGGCGCGATCGATTCGAAAGCCCCCTTCATCATCCAGATTTCCAAGGGCGCGCGCAGCTACACCGACAAGCGCATGCTCGAGGCCATCATCCGCTCTGCTGGCGAGATTTTCCCAGAGGCCATCTTCGCGGTGCATCTCGACCACGGGGACGAGCAGACCTGTTATGACTGCATCGATTCCGGGTTCTTCAGCTCCGTCATGATCGACGCCTCCCACGATCCGTTCGAGAAGAACGTCGAGATTACCAAGCGCGTGGTAGACAAGGCCCACGCCAAGGGCATCTCCGTCGAGGCCGAACTCGGTATGCTCGGCGGCGTCGAGGAAGATATCAAGGTCGAGGATGGCCACGCCACCCTCACCAATCCCGTCGAGGCCCAGGAGTTCATCAAGCTCACCGGCTGTGATTCCCTCGCCTGCGCCATCGGCACCTCGCATGGCGCCTTCAAGTTCAAGGGCAAGCAGTCCCTCCACTTCGACGTCCTCCAGAAGATCAAAGACCTCGTCCCCGGCTTCCCCCTCGTCATGCACGGCTCCAGCTCCGTTCCCCAGGACGAAGTCGCCCGCATCAACGCCGCCGGCGGCACCATCGCCGGCTCCATGGGCGTTGACGTCAACGAATACCTCCCCGCCGCCAAGCTCGGCGTCACCAAGATCAACATCGACACTGACGGCCGCCTCGTCTGGACCCGCGTTCACCGCGAGTTCTTCCGTGACAAACCCTCCGAGTTCGACTTCCGCCCCCCGGGCAAGATCTTCATCGTTGAATACGCGAAGTTCATCGCTAGCCGCAACGTCCTCCTGGGCAGCGCCGGCCAGCTCGACAGCCTTCGCGCCAGCCTCGGCAAATAAGCCTCCACCTCTTCGCAAGACTTCAGGCGCGTCCCTCACCGGTCGCGCCTTTTTTTCGGTTTGATGATGTTCGACGGCTATTCTCCCAGTCCGCTTTCTCCCTCTCAACTCTAGACTCCCTGCGCTGTCTTTCCTTTGATGATCCTCGTGAGTTCATTCCGCGCTCCCATTCCGTCCACTGCGCGCTCGTTGCATCTGTTCGCCATCCTGACGCTCACATCGCTCGCCATCACCTTATCCGCCCGCGCCGAATCTCCGGCAGCAACTTCGCGTGCAACCTCTCGATTAGGCGCCGGCACGACCTTCCAAGCGTTATCAGTCGGCCCGGTCACATACCACGACGTGCGAGTTCGCTCCGTCACGGCACGCAGCCTCGTGGTTCTCCACCGCGATGGCTTGGCTTCCATTCGTCTGCGAGACCTTTCCGTAGATCTCCAGCGCGCCTTTGGGTATTCACCCGAAACCGAGGCGGCCGCCGATGCTGCAGCCAAAACTTCGCCGCAGCCGGTCATCGTAAAACCCACGCGGACACTCAGCCCGGTGACCAACCACAAATTCGAGGAAATGTTACAACATTTCAGCCAGCCACCTGAACTGCGTCCCGAAGTCGATCTACGACCTCGGTTTGCCGATCTCGGACTTTATGCAAAAAGCCAGGGGCGGCGCCCCAGTTGCGCGGTGTTTGCAGTGGTCAGCGCCCTTGAATTTCAAAACGCCGAACTCCTCGGCTATCCCGAAAAACTCTCTGAAGAATACCTGATCTGGGCCACTCGAAAAATCCTTGGCCGCGCTCAACCCGCCTCTTCGGAGGCTGCTGCCGATGCCAACAACCAGTCGCCCTCCGACGACGAAGACGAGGGGTTTGCCCTCACCGACGTGGTCACCGCTTTGCGCACCTATGGCATCGCCCCTGAAGTGAAAATGCCTGATACTCTGGGCCGCAAGATGCAGGACATTCCGGAGCCGTCCGCCACCCTCATCAACGATGCCCGGAGCCATCAACGCGTAGCTGTTTATCCGATTCCCGGTCGAGACTCCGTCGTCATTCTCTCCAATATTATTCAGGCTCTTAACGCCGGCACGCCCGTCGTCGTCGGCCTTCGATGGCCTCACGCCAACACCATTCGCTCGGGCTACCTCAGCACGCAGCAGCCCATGCCAGACTACGGACACGCTGTCACCTTGGTCGGCTATCGCTGCCCTGCGCAATCACCGGACAGTCTTGTCTTCATCTTTAAAAATTCCTGGGGCGTCCAGTGGGGCAGTGCCGGCTTTGGCCTAGTAACCTATGGTTACCTCAAAGCCAACCTCTGCTCCTCCGTGATCCTCGAGGTTAAGCGCGCCCCAGACTAACTTATCCTATTCTTCTGAAGCAGATTGGCCGCTAATGGCACGCAGGTTGGATTCGCCTGTCTATCGATAGTGAAACTCCATGAAAACAACCTATCTGCTTCTGGTTAGCATATGCCTTGTATTTTCTCTGCAGGCGCAAACAGATGAGTTGCAAGCCGCCTCGCCCGCCATCCCCGCGTCGGCCATTCCGCCGATCACCGCCCCGCGCACGGCCGAGTCGCTCGACACCCTTCTCGGGCCCATCGCTCTTTATCCCGACGCACTCATCGCCCTCATTTTGCCCGCCTCGACCACGCCCTCCGATGTCGTCCTGGCCAACCGCTACGCGCAGGCTAAGGGCGATCCCGCCACCGTCGCCGCGCAGCCTTGGGATGACAGCGTAAAGGCCCTCGTGCTCTACCCCGATGTATTGAAATGGATGGATGAAAACCTCGCGTGGACCCAGGCACTCGGCCAGTCATTCCTAGCCCAACCCGCCGACGTGATGAACGCCGTGCAACGCCTCCGTGTCCGCGCACGTGCCACTGGCGCCCTCATCGATACGCCCCAGCAACAAGTGGTAACCCAAGGCACCACTGTTGTAATCGTGCCTGCTCAACCGGACATTATCTACGTTCCCGTTTACGATCCCACCGTAGTTTACGTTCAACGCACCACCGTCAGGATCAACCGTCCCTTCATCACCTTTGGCTTCGGTTACCAAATCGGTCCCAGATTCATCTACGATTGCGACTGGGACCGCCGCACCGTCTGCGTGGTTTCCCGTCCGCCTACGTGGCACAGCCAGCCGCAATACTCGTCCCGCAACACCGCTCATCCCGAAAAGCTTCCTCCACAACCTTGGCATCCGCCCTCAGACTATCGCCCCCACTCCGATATCCAGGTTAACACTCATACCCCCACGCTTCGGCCCATTCGGATTGACCCGAGGAAATCACCCTCCGACCCGACTCAAATTCCGTCATCGAGTCCGCGCCCCCAAACCGGTTCTCCGGGCATGGTGACCTCAGCGCCAAACCGCTCTTCGCACATCCCCAGCCCGCGCAAGGATCTCATTCCGCCCGTTGAAATCGTGCCTGCGGCGCCTCTCCCTTCCGCACCCACCACGCCCGTTCAAGTTACCCCGCGTCCTATGTTGGCAAAACCACAGGCCCCGACACGCCCGACGCGCCCGTTCAACGTAGAACCCACGGATCGTCTCCATCACACCATAACACCGACGCCCATCACGGGACCCGCTACAGATGAAGACCCCGCAAAACTTGATCAGAGAAAACGCAGACCAACCCCTTGAGGTGACTGACTGAGCACCACTCCATCAATCGCTGCGACGATTGCCGGAAATCAGCAGCAAGATGTGCAAAAGGGTTCCAAGTGAAGCGGCAAAAGCGGCCACATAAGTCAGCCCGGCGGCATCCAGCGTTTCGTTGACGCCCTTCATCTCGTCTGGATCGACGATGCCGAGCGTCACCAACTGCTGCTTCGCGCGACGGCTCGCGTCGAACTCAACTGGCAGCGTCACCAGTTGAAAGAGACAAATAATCGCCAGCGCCACGGCGCCAAGGACGAGCAACTTGCCGCCAATCGCAGTGCTAATGAGAAAAATACCGATGATCAGCACGAAGTTCGCAACCCCCGCCGCTATCTGGGTGGTTGGCGCCAAGGTCTGCCGGATCGTCATCATGCTGTAGCCCACCTTGTGCTGGATGGCGTGGCCCGCCTCATGTGCGGCCACTCCGAGGGCGGCCAGGCTGGTGCCAGCGTAGTTGAGCTCCGAAAGCGCGAGCCGCTTATGGGTGGGATCGTAGTGATCCGTAAGCTGTCCGGGGACGGAAACTATCTCCACATCGGTAATACCCGCCGACGTCATGACGGCCTCCGCCGCCTCGCGTCCGGTTATTCGTCCGCGTGACTCGATTTCGATGTTTTTAGCATAGGCGCTATGCACGCGCATCTGTGCGTAAAAGCCGAACAGCATGGGAACGATGATGAGGATAATCCAAATAAGCATGGCGTTTGAAGGTTGATATAGTGGACGACCGGCCAACGGTTCCGCAACCGTGACACCGTTAATCGCGTAGAGTTTCAAAGCATTTGTCCGCGACTGCTTGCAAGCGTAAGCCATCCCCGCTGGAAACAGCCGCACGATTTATAAACGCACCGTGGTCTCCGCTACGCCACCACCGCAAGACCGGAACGCTCCAGCAACGCCGTGATCTCGGGATTTCTTCCCATGAAACGTCGGTAGAGCACGTCGGGAGCCTCGGAGTTGCCTCGGCTAAGAATATGCGCGACGAACTCAGCACCCACTTTGGCGTTAAAAATACCCTCTCGCTTGAAACGCGTGAAAGCATCCGCATCGAGCACCTCGGCCCATTTGTAGGAATAGTAACCGGCCGCATAGCCGACCGGATCGCTGAAAAGATGCGTGAAGCGCTTCACGATGGTCCGTCCCTGCGGCTCCGTCGGAATCATGCAATCGGCGATCAATGCACGCGTCTTCGCCTCCAGATCGCCATCGGCGAACTTTGCGGCGTGCATGTGCAGCCCCAGATCCATCTTGGCAAACTGCACTTGCCTTATCGTCGCGCACGCCGAGCGAAAATTACGCGCCGCCGTCATCTTGTTGAAAATGACCTCCGGTATGGCCGCGCCGGTTTCGTGATGACGCGCGAAAACATCCAGACTCTCCCGCTCCCAGCACCAATTCTCCATGATCTGGGAAGGCAGCTCGACGAAATCCCAGGCCACATTGACACCATTGAGAGACTTGATCTCTACCTCGCCCAGTAGATGGTGTAGCAGATGACCAAACTCGTGAAAAATCGTCTCCACCTCTCGATGCGTGAGTAGCGCGGGCTTTCCTTCGGACGGCGGCGTCAGGTTGCCGCAAATATAGCCAAGATGCGGCGCGCGCGAACCATCGGGCTGCGGACCACCCGTTACAAGATAACCCATCCAAGCTCCGCCGCGCTTCGATTCACGAGGATACCAGTCGGCATAAAAAGACCCCAGATGCCGCCCGCCCGCATCGTGCAAATCGTAAAACTTCACCTCCGGATGCCAGACCTCGGCGCGGCCAGCCACTCGCTCCGTGATGTGTAGCCCAAAAACCCGCCCGGCCAATTCCCACAACCCTGCGATGACCCGGTTCATCGGCAGGTAGGGACGCAGCACCTCGTCGTCGAAATCGTAAAGTTCCTGACGGAGTTTTTCCGACCAATACCCCATCTCCCACGCCTTCAGCACACCCGCGGGCCGTTCCGTTTTCCTGGCCTTAAACTCTTCCAGTTCGCGACATTCGCGCACAAAAGCCGTCTGCGCCAGCCGCTGAAAATCCTCCACAAATGCGAGCGCCCGCTTGCCGCTTCCTGCCATGCGGCGGGCCAACACCAGATCGGCAAAATTCGCCCGCCCCAGCAGCGTCGCTTTCTCCTGGCGCAGCGTGATGATTTTTTGCACTAATATTTCGTTGTCATGCGGCGCCTTCGCACCGATTTCCACCGACGCCGCCCAAACCTCGCGTCGCAGACTCTCGTCCTCGGCGTAAAGCATCACCGGCTCCATCGAGGGGAATTGCAGCGTAAAGCGCCAAGCGGCCTTCTCTGACGTGCTGAGACCCTTGCTCTCGGCACTGCGTTTGGCCGCCGCGATCGCATGGGCGGGCAGGCCGAGCAGGCGGGATTCGTCTTCCACGATCAGCTGCCAAGCGTTGGTCGCATCAAGGACGTTTTCGCTGTAACGCTGAGTCAACTGAGCCAGTTCACCCTGCAACGCCTCCAAACGAGCGCGCTGGTCGCCCGGTAAATCCGCCCCCGCCTGCGCGAAATCGGCAACGGTCTCGTCGATAAAACGCCGATGGATGCCCGTGAGCGCTGCCGCCGACGGCGTCCCACAAAAAGCCTTCAGACGCGCCCAGAGCGTGGCGTTAAGCGGAATACGCGCGTAGAAAGCGGAGACGTCGGCCAGCAAAAGATTGTGCGCCTCACGCACGGCCGGCGAATCGGCGACTGACTGGAGATGAGTGACCTTGCCCCAGGCGCGCGTCAGTTCATCTGTGGCGTTTTCAAGCGCCAGAAACGTGTTTTCGTAAGTCAGCTTCCCCTCATCCAGCGCAACGATGGCGTCTATGGATGCCTGAGCACCGGCGAGCGCGCGTCTGATGGCCGGCGCGACAAGCTCGGGCGTATGCTGCGACCAGCGGATTTCAAAATCAGGAGCGACAAAGGGATTGATGGACACAGTCGCAATGACCAAGCGCCCGCCTCGCTTGTCAAACCGCAAGTGAGTTAGCCGACGCACTCCGCCTCGAAGCGGCAGAATGACCAAGTTGCCACCACCCCGCTCGCCGAACGATGCCGGCAGTCATACTCGCTCAGGAGTCGGCGCAACGCCCCCACCGACAGCCTCCGCTCGGGCGTCGCCCCTACTCCATGCAGGCTGCGCAAGAATTCACGCGCCGAGTCATACCTAAACTCAACCCGCCGCGTCTCTATTTTTACCACGGCTAATCCAGCGCGTTCCATGCTTCGCCGCCATTCGGCCGACGTCCGCCAGTTCACCGGCGACCACCCGTTCATGAGCACCCGCAATTCCGACAGGCTGTCGTCCGCAAACAACACGCCCACGATTTTACCTCCGGGAGCCAGAGTCTTTTGCCATGCAGAAAACACCCCTACCGGATCATTCACCCACTGCAACATGCTGCTCGTGAAAATCCAATCCCACGGCCCCGGCTCCGGCATCTGCGCCCGCATCGGTTTCCACTCCACTTGAGGCCATGCAACCCGACCCTTTACACACATCGCCGGCGAAGCATCCGTGACCAACAATCGTCCCGACCACGGCAGCAAATGTCGCGTGAAAATTCCCGGCCCTGCTCCCGCTTCCAACGCACGTCCAGTGCGCGGCACCGGCACCCACTCGGCCAGCCACGCCGCCGCCGCCTTCTGGACGCGTGCATGCCCGGCGTAAATTTCGGCCGCATAGCCGAACTTGGTGGCGATGTCCGTCTTCAAATCCCCGACTCCTTCCACGCCTGCAGCAACGCGGTCGGATGATGCGTGGCGCCAGGCACGACGACGAGCGAAGCAAATTTTTGGGCCAAAACGACTGCATCCAGAAGATCATCTCGATCGCCCGCAAACATTTGCCAGTCGCACGGCACCGGCGCTTCAACCCGCCCTTGCTCCAAACGCATCAACCCTTCAACCAATGTCTCCAGCGAAATACCGGTCGCCATTTCCGCCGTTACGTCGAGTCCCGCCTTCGCATAAAAATCCTCCAGCGCGGCATCGCGTTCGCGACGCATCCAACGCGCCAGATAGCGCACCTGGGTTCGCTTCACACGCCCGCCCATGCCTTCTTCGGCGGGAAAAGCCGAGAATGGAGCCATCAAGACGACCCTCGCCCCTGACCGCGTGACACGCGCCGCCTCGGCTAGCAGCAAATGCGCTCCCAACGAATAGCCCACTACCCATCCAAACGGCCCCTGTTTTTCAAACGCCGCGAGCGCCGACTCGTTCGGCTCAAAAAAAATGTGCACCGCCTCCGGAAAAACTGACCGCACCTGCGCGGCGAACCACGGCTGCGGGACAGCCCACCCCATGATCCAGGCCATCCTCACGCGTTTCTCCTCCATGCATCCATCGCCGCAATCACCCGCTCGGCATCGCCGGGCATAAACGTCCGCTTCAAAGAAAAACGCAGCCTACTGGTTCCTTCAGGCACCGTCGGCGGACGCACGGCCGCAGCCAGAATTCCCGCTTCACGCAATGCATCCGCCAACGCGAGCATCCGCGTCGCTTCGCCGATGCGCACCGGCACCACCGGCGAGTCGCCCGCCAACGCGTCCCACCCATTATCCTGTAACTGCCGCCTGAAGTTCCGCGACATTTCCTGCCACGCGCCCTGATTGATCGATAACGAGATCACCCTTGCCAGCGCGGCCGAAGCCCCTGCCGCCGCCGTGGGTGTCATCGCGGTGGAATAGATAAACTCACCCGCCATGTTCATCACGTGGTCGCGCACGGCTTCATCACGGAAAAGCGTGTAGGCCCCGCCCGATGCCAGCGTCTTGCCGAGCGTTCCCACTAAGACATCCACTTCACTCGCGACGCCCGACGCCCGCGCTAGCCCCGCGCCCTCCGCTCCATACCAGCCCAGCCCGTGCGCCTCATCCACAACCCAGAAAAAGTCATGCCTTCGCTTGAGCTCGGCCATGCGCCGCATGTCCGGATAGTCCCCGTCCATGCTGAAAACGCTCTCCGTTACGACAAACACCGTGCGGCCATCTGCACCCGCCAGCATTTGCTCCAATTGGTTCAAATCGAGATGCCGGTAACGCTGAAGCCGCGCTCCGCTGCGAAGCAAACCGGCGATCATGCTGTGGTGAACAAACCTGTCCGCCAGCACGAGATCACCCCGAATCGGCAAGACACCCAACAATCCGGCATTGGCCGCATAGCCGCTCGTCCACAACAACCCGCAGGGCAACCCATGCCATGCGCACAATTCGCTTAAAAGTCGCTCGTGCGGTTCGCGCCAGCCGGTGATCAAGGGCGAGGCCGCGGCCGAGGTGCCTCGCTCCCGCGCGGCACGCGCCACCGCTGCGGCCACCTCGGGATCATGCGCCAGATCAAGGTAGTCGTTATCCGCCAGATTCAGAATGTCTGCGCTTTCAGAAAACACCCGCAAGCGGCGGCGCAAACCGCGTTTTTCGCGCATGGCCAACGCCTCGCGACAGCGTTTCCCGACACTGCTTGAAACAGCTTCCGGCGCACTTGCGGGCGACTCCAGTAAGAGCTTCAAAACCGCCTCCGGCGTTTCCGGCAAAACCTGTCCGTAAGCCTGCACCGCCCATAGCTGCACGTTCTCGCCCACCAAACCACTGCGGTTGGAAGCCGCCACCAGAGCATCGACCGGCGCGGCTGCATTGAGCCACATCCCGGCGTTCAGCCCGCGTTGCTCCGCATAGGCGCAGGCCAGCCGGCCCTGGTTGATGGCACCTAATTTATCCGCTACGACCAACACCACACGCTCCGCCCTTATCGCCGAGGCAAAGTCTGCCCAGTCGCGTCCGTCCGCATCCACTGGCACAGCTACCCCCCCCGCTCCCTCGACAATGCGCCAGTCACAAGCGGGCAAGGCTTGTATGGCTACGGTCATCGCCTCCAGCGAAAAGTTTTTGTTCTCCGCCTCCGCGGCCGCCAGCGGTGCCAGCGGCGCGGCAAACGAAGCCAGCGTAAAAACCTCCGCCTCCGCTCCCGCCATCTCACGTGCACGCGCCGCATCGCCTTGCGCGGGATTTCCCGTTTCCACCGCCTTGACGATCTGTATCCGAGCTCCGTTTACGGCGAGCAGCCGCGCCAGGGCAGCCGTCACCTGGGTTTTGCCAATCCCCGTGTCCGTCCCGGTGACAAACAGCGTGCGCATCAGACCTGTCCGCAGGTTGAGACCGATTCCGGAACCAGCGGATGCATACCCAGCCGCTCGAGCAGCGCAAAGTCGCTCGACCGCTCGGGATTGGGCGTCGTGAGCAGACGATCACCTAGGAAAAGGCTATTGGCTCCCGCCATGAAACACAACGCCTGCAGCTCGGGACTCATCGCCGTGCGTCCGGCCGACAAACGCACCATCGCCTTGGGCATCAGGATGCGGGCTAGGGCAATGATCCGCACAAATTCAATGGGATCGACCGGAGCTTGATCCTCAAGCGGCGTGCCCTCGACCGCCACGAGCGCATTGACCGGCACGGAGTCGGGCTGCGGATCGAGCGCCGCCAGCTCAAGCAAGAGATTCAAGCGGTCTTCGATCTTTTCGCCCAATCCCAGAATGCCGCCGCTGCACACTTGCAAGCCAGCCCGACGGGCGGCCGCCAAAGTATCCAAACGCTCGTCATAAGTGCGCGTCGTGATGATCTCGGGATAGTATTCACGCGACGTATCGAGGTTGTGGTTGTAAACATTGCATCCCGCGTCCTTGAGGCGCGTCGCTTGATCTTGGGTCAGCATGCCAAGCGTGCAGCACACTTCGAGACCGAGATCGGAAACCCCGCGCACGGAGGCAAGCACGGAGTCAAACTGCGGTCCGTTTTTTACCTCGCGCCAAGCCGCTCCCATGCAAAACCGAGAGGCGCCGCCAGACAAAGCCTGCTTGGCGCTCGCCACGATCTCCGCCGTGTCGAGCAGGGGCTCCGGCTGGAGACCGGTGGAATTGTGCGCCGACTGCGGACAGTATTTACAGTCCTCCTGGCAGCGCCCGGTTTTGATGGATTGAAGCGTGCACAGTTGCACGGCCGCAGGGTCGTGATGCTGGCGATGAACCGTTTGCGCCCGGAACATCAGTTCGGGCAACGGCAGATCATACAGGGCGCGGAGGGAGGCGAGATCAGTAGCGTTATGCATGGTATTGAAAAGTGGGAAGCACGTCATCGATGGCGCGGGCCGTGCGCCCCACCAGTTCACCTAGTTCGACTTCGGAAAGACAAAGCGGCGGCACCAACAACAACGAATCGCCGAGCGGACGCAGCAGCAACCCGTGCCCACGAGCCTTCAGGCATACTTGCAAGCCCGCCCGCGCCGCAACGGGATACGCTCCTCCGCCTGCAGGAATCAGGTCGATGGCCGCCGTGAGACCGCGTTGTCGCAACTCGGCCACATGCGGATGCCCGATAAACGCCGCCGCCAGCAGAAGACCAAAACAGGCCGCCCGTTTTTTCAATGTCCCGGCATCGATCAACTCGCGCAACTTGCGGATGTTTTCCAAGGCAACCGCCGCTGCCAGCGGGTTGCCGGTAAAAGTGTGTCCGTGAAAGAACGCCCGTCCGCTTTCATAAGTGCCGAGAAAAGCCGTGAAAATTTTCTCGCGCGCCAGCGTCGCCGCCAACGGGAGGTAACCGCCGGTCAAGCCCTTGGCCAGACACAGAAAATCGGGTGTCACGCCCTCTTCGGTGCACACGAACATGGAGCCGAGCCGGCCAAACGCGACGAACACCTCGTCCAAAATCAAATGCACATCGTGCTTCCGACAAAGATCGGCAACCGCACGCACGAATCCCGGAGGCTGTAGTCGCATTCCGGCCGCACCTTGCACCGAAGGCTCAAGGATGAGACAGGCGATTCGGTCGGCTTTCTCGATCAGCAAAGCTTCCAACGCCAGCAAACTCACGCTGATGTCCGCTGACCGAACCACCCCCGCCCACTCGCTGCAAAACGGCGCGGGAAAATGATCAGCAGGAAATCCCCAAGCCCTAAACCGCTCATGGAAAAAACCACTGTCCCCCACTGCCATTGTCCCAAATGTGTCTCCGTGATACCCGCCCGCCAAACCGATGACACCGCGCTTCTCGGATTTTCCGGCCAACTGCCAGTATTGAAACGACATTTTAAGCGCTATCTCGACCGCACCCGCGCCATTGTCGCTGAAAAAGACTCGTCCCAACCCCTCCGGCGCAAGTCCGGCCAATTCGGCGGCCAGCATCGCTCCCGGTTCATGCGTGAGCCCGAGCATAGTGGCATGGGCGACACGCCCGATCTGCCGCTGCAAAGCCGCGTTCAGATCAGGATCATTGTGACCGTGGACATTAGTCCAGATAGATGCGTTTCCGTCGAGATACTCGCGTCCCGTCGTATCGGTCAGCCAGCCGCCTCGACCCGAAGCGATCACCAGCGGTGGCTGCGCCCAATACTCCTGCATCTGCGTAAATGGATGCCAAACATGCCGTTGGTCGGCCTTCTGGGTGGGAGAAGTCGCCGTCATGCCTCAACCGATAAACAATCGGGACACACACCACTCGAAAACGACTGAGAAGTTAAAATCCACATCTTGGAAGTATCAGTTCCCTCCACCCAAAACAAGCTTTTCGTTAATCAAATAGAAAAGATACTTAACAATAACCATCCCCTAACTGGGCATAAAAAACCCCGCAGCTTCCTGCGGGGTTTCACGAGTAAAAATAAGCGAGCCGCTTAGGCGTCTCCGTCGTTGCCGATGGCTTCGACTGGGCAGCCCTCAAGGGCCTCCATGCAAAGCGCCACTTCCTCTTCGGTCGTGGGCTGCTTGTGCACAAAGGAATACCCTCCCTCGTCGTGACGAGTGAAGAAAGTCGGTGCCGTCTCGCGGCACAGGTCGCAATCGATGCACTGTTGATCGACGAAAAATTTTCCGCCTGTATTTTGATCCCACTTGTCTGCTTTATTGGCCATGGCTTCGGGCAACAAAGAGGAATGCATAAGGCTGTCAAGCGGTCAGGCAGACCATAGGTAAATTAACCTGACAGCCCTGCAATTGGGAAAAGACCTTCCAATCGGGGTGACAGCTTGTGTTCGTGAACGACCGTTGCCAATTTTTCAAAGCATGCTTTCAGACCGATTTTACATGCGGGACGATCAAGGGCGGCAGTCAACATCCGCGCTCACATGGATCATTTGCGCCATCTTGGCCGGGTTCATCCTGGAAAGTATCTCCCTGCGATGGTTTAGTAACCCTTCAGTCGGTAATTCCTTCCTGCAGGCACTGGTGCTCTCCCCCGACACTTTCAGACAAGGCTTCGCATGGACCTTGTTGAGTTACGGTCTTCTGCACGACCCGGATCGGTTCTTCCACATTTTAGGCAACCTTCTGGCAATCTACTTTCTAGGCCGTGAACTCTTACCATCTATTGGCTCTCGTAGATTTTTAGGAATATGTTTTGGAGCCGTGATACTGGGTGGATTGGTATGGCTCGGATGCAATTGGGGACAGGGCGGCCAACTCATCGGAGCTTCGGCTGCAGCCTGCGGTTTGCTCGTCGTATTCGCCTGCATCAATCCGGACCGCCCCATCACTCTTCTGTTCTCCTTTGTCCTGCCGGTTACGATAAAGCCCAAATACCTTGCCTTCGGCTTGCTCGCGTTCGAATTTTTCGGGCTGCTTTTTCTGGAAATCCCCAGAACCACTTCTTCACTTAATATCGCTCACTCCGCTCATATCGGAGGAATGCTGGCGGGCTGGATTTATTTTCGTTACATTCACTCAAGGGATCGGCCAAACGCAGGAGAACTGACGGGAATCGAACTACCCAGATGGTTTCGCAAGGCCCAAAAAAACTTGGCACCCGCACCGGTTTATCAGGTCAATGCGGGGAACCGTGCAACACTGCGCGCAGAGATCGACCGCATCCTCGACAAAATCAACAGTGAAGGCTTTGCATCACTCACCCACGAAGAAAAACGACTGCTCGACAACGCCAAGGATCAACTAAGCCGGCGTTAACAACCATCCACTCTCCTTTTATCCAGCCGACACGCGGATAAGAAATCTCCCACATTTCCAAATCTAGATGCACTTCCTGAAACGTCTTGCGCTCGGCCTGATACTACTCGCGGCCCTATCAACCACCCTGCCTGCCGAACTTGCCACCAAGCCGGATCAAATTTTCCAAACTTCAGAGACGCTCAAAAGAGAAATTCAAACCTTGGTTCGTTTGCTAGAAGAGGTCCACTACAACCGTGATGCCGTGACACCGGCCAGCTACGCAGAAGTGATTCCAGACTACATGAGCGACCTTGATGGACAGCACCTTTTCTTCCTTAAGAGTGATAAGGATTCGTTTGAAGCGCGCTATAAGCCAGAATTACTTTACAACAACATCCGCTACCTAGGCCAAATTGATCCGGCCTATGATATTTTTGCGGTGTATAAAAAACGTGTAACAGAACGTGTTTCTTGGGTGGCCACGGTTCTAGAAAAAAACTTGGATTTGACCGCTAAAGATACTTACACGCTGGATCGCACAAAATCTGAATGGCCGGAAGCTCCCGCCGAATCCGACGAACTCTGGAGCAAGCGTCTTCGCTTCGAGCTCATCAAAGAAATCTTAAACAAGAAGTCCCCCGAAGAGGCCAAAACGATTGTTCGCAAGCGCTATCAACGCCTTTTAAAAAATCTTTTGGATATCGAAAGCCGAGATCTCTCGGAGATGTTTCTGACTACAATCACTAGTCTCTACGACCCGCACTCCACCTATTTTTCGGCCGATACTTATGAGGATTTCGGAATTCAGATGCGCCTCCAACTAGTGGGTATTGGCGCATTGCTTAGCTTGGAGGAGGACGAATGTCTTATAAAAGAAATCATTCCAGGTGGCCCTGCCGACTTGGACAAGCAGCTCAAACCTAACGACAAAATCGTGGCCGTCGCCCAAGAAGGAGCGGAACCTATCGAAGTCATAGGCATGAAACTCCGCAAAATAGTTGATATGATTCGCGGAACCAAAGGCACCCGGGTCCACCTCACGATAGAGCCCAGTGCCGGCGGAGGATCTGTTATCCGCAAAGAAGTCGTGCTTACCCGCGACGTCGTGAATCTCGACTCTGCACGGGCACACGCCGCCATCTTCGAGGTTCCCGATGCAGAAGGGAAAATCGCCCCCCTCGGAGTCATTACCCTCCCAGCCTTTTACGGCCCCGATATGTCAGGCGAAGGGAAGGCGCAAAACAGCGCCACCAAAGATATTGCAGAACTCGTCAAACGCCTGAAAGCCGCGAATGTAAAAGGCATTGTCCTCGATCTTCGGAGAAACGGCGGCGGTCTTTTGTCAGAGGCTATTTCACTCACAGGTCTCTTTATCAAACAGGGCCCGGTCGTTCAAGTCCGCTCATATTCAGGCGAAATCAAAGTGGATGAAGACGATGATCCCACGGTTGCCTACGACGGTCCACTTGCCGTGCTTGTTTCCCGCTTTAGCGCATCAGCCTCCGAGATCGTCGCCGGTGCCCTTCAGAACTATGGCAGGGCGGTGATCATCGGCGACAGCTCCACCCATGGAAAAGGCTCCGTGCAAACTATCGTTGAGATGAAAAACTTTGTCCCAAAACGCGCCGATTCCGCAGAAAAAACTGGGGCCACAAAAGTCACGATTCAAAAATTCTACCTTCCAAACGGAGCCTCCACCCAACTCAAGGGCGTGGTGCCCGACATCATCCTTCCATCCATCGACGATTATTTGCCAATTGGCGAATCAGACCTCCCTCACGCGCTTGCCTGGGACGTGATTCCATCAAGTTCCTTTGACGCCAAACCTATGACGTCCGCTTTTCTCGCCCCGCTGCGGGCCACCAGTCTTGCCCGCCAAGAAAAATTGCCCGAATTCAATTACCTAAAACGTTCAATAAACTGGTTCAAAGAGCGCAAGGACGAGAAGTCTATTTCTCTTAATCTTAAAGCGCGGACAAAAGAAAAGAAAGACGACGTCTCATTTAAAAAACAAATGGACGCCGAACGTAAAAAACTCAGCTTGGCGGATTATAAATTCACGGAAGTCATGATCGCTCCTCCCCCTCCGCCGCGTATAAAAGAGGATAAGAAAGAGGACGATACCTCGCCGGGCGACGATTTGAGCACAGACGAAAACGAACGATATACTCCCGTAGATATTCCATTACGCGAAGCACTGCGCGTGTTAACCGACGAAATCACCATTGACCCCGCCGCGAAAGAAATAGCTGAACGCGCCGTGCACACTGCTCAGATGGATGCAAAAACCGTTCTCACTCCTTGAAGCGGACACGGCCTTCAAGTTTCAGCGCCAAGCGAACATAAAACGGTCTCTTCCCGTCAGATCCTGCCGGGACTCGATTCGGACGAAACCAGCCGCCTGAAGCCTAGTTTTGAGAATCGAGTGCTGGTCGATTCCAGTCTCTAATGCCAATAACCCGCCGGCATTTAAAAATGCAGGCGCGCCGGAAATGATTTTGAGAATATCAGCCATGCCGTCTTCATCTGAAACGAGGGCGGCTGTAGGCTCATATGCCCTCACCTCCGGTTCAGCCGCTTCGGTTTCGGATTCGGTAAGATAAGGAGGATTGGAAACGATAACGTCGAAACCAACACATGATGGCACCGCCTCAAACCAATTCGATCTTAGAAAACTAACTTGGTCGGCAACACACAGTGCATCTGCATTTTCTTTTGCTAGTTCTAGCGCCTCTTGACTTTGGTCAATCGCAAACACTTTTGTGTTGGAATACTTTTTAGCCAAAGCAAGAGCAATGGCCCCATTGCCCGTTCCCATATCCAAAATCGTGGAAGGCGGTTTTTCAATAAACGACAATAGCAGCTCAATCAGCATTTCCGTCTCAGGCCTAGGAATCAAAGCGCGACGATCAACTTTCAATCGAAGCCCAGACCACTCCGTCTCGCCCAAAATATATTGCAAAGGCTCACGCTGCCCCCGTCGTTTCACGAGTGGACGAATACTCTCAAGTTCAGACTCCGAGAGCACGCGCTCAAACTGCAGGTAAAGCTGCATCCGTTTAAGACCGAGGGCATGTCCTATGAGCAATTCGGCGTTAAGCCGCGGCGATTCTAGAGTCTTCTTTGAGAAAAAATCCGCCGTTTTTTGAATTACTTCCAAAAGAGACAACATGGCTTAATGCGATTTTGATTATTCTTCGTCTGAAATGGCTGCGCGATGCAAAGCATAGGGCTGTCCCGTTAAAGCAGCAAATTTTTCCTCAAAATCAGCTCGTTGCAAAGCTTCGATGATTCCACCGATTGCCCCTTCCATGACTTGGGGGAGATTATACAATGTTAGGCCGATGCGGTGATCAGTAAGCCTGTTTTGAGGGAAATTATAGGTGCGAATACGTTCACTACGCCCTCCCGTCCCAATCTGGCTCCGCCGCTCGTCCGCATATTTGACACGCTCCGTCTCCTCCTTGAGCTGGAGCAGTCGGGAACGAAGCACCGCAAGCGCACTTGCCTTGTTCTTCTGCTGGGATCGCCCGTCAGCACAATAAACCATCATGCCAGTGGGTTTGTGGAGTATTCGCACCGCAGAATCCGTGGTGTTAACTCCTTGCCCACCAGGACCGCTGGCTCGCATCACGCTGATTTCAAGTTCCTGTGGATCGATATGAATATCGACCTCTTCGGCTTCGGGCAGCACCGCAACCGTCACGGTTGAAGTATGGATGCGTCCGTTGGCCTCCGTGAGCGGCACGCGCTGAACGCGATGCACGCCGCTTTCAAATTTTACCTGGCGGTAAACATCCTGTCCGGTGATCAGAAAACTTACTTCACGAAAACCACCTCTTTCACTTAAACTACTACCCATAGGCTCGATTTTCCAGTCACAGCTCTCTGCATACCGCTGATACATGCGCATGAGCTCGGCCGCAAAAAGAGCGGCCTCCTCGCCTCCTGTGCCTGCACGGATTTCCACCACCGTGTTGCGAGAATCACTTGGCTCAGGCGGAATCATCCCCTTAAGAACCGTCAAATACAATCCGGTGCGCCTCGCCTCCAGATCAGGCAGTTCGTTAGCAGCCAACTCTTTCATTTCAGCATCACTCGTCGGGTCTTTTACCAACGCCTTGATTTCCTCAAGTTCCCATCCTGATTTCTGGAAAGCTCCGTAGTCGGCGACCAATTGAGCCAGCTTTTGCTGTTCACGTGACACTTCGGCGGCCTTGCGGGCATTCGCATAAAAACCGGGGTCGGCCATCTGTGCATCGAGTTCGTCGAGCCGACGTTGAAACGGAATGATATCGGGCAAGGAATCCATGAAAGCTTAGAGTGGAAAACCGAAGTAACCGTAAGATTTACGGATTGCGAAAACCCGCGCGAAGAACTTGATTAAATCTCTGCAACCGTAAGCGAGGCAATCATGCCTAGCGGTGCAGATTAGCAAATGGCCACGACTCTTTTCACTCAGAACATCATCGCGTGCATATGGGATTTCGACAAGACCCTAATTCCTGAATACATGCAAAGTCCACTGTTTCGACGCTACGGCGTTAGCGAAGCTAATTTCTGGACCGAGACCAATAGCTTGATGGCCCACTATCAAAAACGCGGTTATCATATCTCTGGTGAAATCGCCTACCTGAATCATATACTCACCTATGTGCAGTCGGGACAGATGGCCCGACTCAATAACCGTGTCTTGCATGAATGCGGTGCAGATATCGCGTTTTATCCGGGCATGCCCGATTTCTTTAACCGCAGCCGCGCATTCGTGAAGGAGAAGCCTGAGCACGCCAAACATGAGATTTCCCTCGAACATTACGTCGTGAGCACCGGTTTAGCCGAGATGATCCGAGGCAGCAAAGCGGCCTCAGGCGTGGATGGAATATGGGGATGCGAATTTGTGGAAAACCCCCTCCAACCCGGATTTCTTAAGCAAAAGGAAATGGACATCAAGGCTGAAGCGGAAATCGCCCAGATCGGCATGGTTATCGACAACACGACCAAGACCAAGGCCATCTTCGAGATTAACAAGGGCACAAACAAAAATCCGTCCATCGACGTTAATTCAAACATCAAGCCGGAAGACCGCCGTATCCCGCTTCAAAACATGATTTATATCGCCGACGGCCCGAGCGATATCCCCAGTTTTTCCGTGGTCAAAAGCGGAGGAGGCAAGGCCTACGCCGTGTATAACCCAGAATCGACGGCGGAGTTCGAGCAGAATGACCGCTTACGCCAGGTTGGTCGTATTGATCACTATGGTCCGGCCGACTATTCAGAAAAAAGTCCTACGACTAAATGGCTGCGTCTGCAAATCCACAAAATGTGCGATCGCATTGTAACTGATCGTGAAGCGGCCGTCGCTCAAAGGGTATCGCGCCCACCACAACACCTTACAACAACTCTTGAGGAGGAAACGGCTAAAGAAGTAGGCAAAGCCAAGAACAAACAAACATTTTTTCTCGATGAAACAAAATAAAAAAACCGACACTGTGCGTGTCGGTTTTCATAATCTAACTAAATACAGGTCAAATAATTACTGCATTGCACTAGGATTTACATTTTGCCCCGGATCAAACGACGGAGTTGAAGCACTTTTATCACCAACTTCTTTAGCACCAACTTCTTTAGCACCTTCTGTTGGGGTTGACGGAGCAATGACTGGGGTAGAAATGACTCCGTTTTCGTCAACGGTTACCTGATAGCCTGCAGCCACTGTGATCTTCTGCCCCGTCACCGGATTAGTGAAAACAACTTCACTGTTGGTAACGTAAACCTGAACTTTACCCGTCGAGCTAACTGAAACCCCGTAAACGGTGCCACGGGCTGCTGCCACACCCTTGGGCGTGCGAATGCCATAATCATTAATATTGTGGTTGGCGGGATCAATAGTTGAAAGAATGCTACCAACTTTAAGATTCAAGAGAGCCGTCTGCTTCGTGACCACACCACCCGATGTGTTTACTGAAAGTTTTTCCAGATTCACCGTGCTATTAGCTTTGATAGTCGCGACAGCACCATTGAAAGCCTGAATATCAATCTCAGAATCAGGATTGGTAACGATTGTGGCACCTTGAGGAAGTTTATCTCCAGCCTTGAGGATTAATGGCTGGACTTGGCCAGCTAAAACGGCAGTCGCAGACCCTTTGATTTTAAGCACTATGGCTTGAGCATTTGCTTCTGCACCATTGGCACAAAACGAACTAAACGCGAAAACTGCTGAAATAATTAATGTGAAGAATATTTTTTTCATATGCATATTGCTTTGGGAATAGACTATAAATCCTAGTAGAATTTAGATAAATATTGGCCTTGAGCAAGCCCAAGGTTAGCAAATTTTCATTTTTCTGACTTACTCAATAAAAGTCTATCGCACCTTTAAGCGCTACTACCCTGCGGTGTAATTCTTCAGCCAACAGCTTACGATTATTCGATGGAATCAAAACTTCCCCCCAATTAACCGTCGCTCGTATCCATGGCAACGTGGCAAAATTAAATAAATGGGGCATTAACGTCATATCACCCCACCAACAGACCTCCTGTCCTACCGATCGCCCGAAAGGGACGCGATAGGCCAAAGCTGTCGGCACAATTTTCCATTGCTGCACAACGGCGGGCTCCAGTAGCGAAGCCCTGAAGGGTAACACGCGGTTTCCGTCAGTCGTCGTGCCCTCAAGAAAAAGAACAACTGTGATATCAGCATGCATCGCAGGACCAATCTCCCCTGCAATCCGCATAACATCACCTCGATTTTTCCGATCAATAAATCTCGTCCCTGCCTTTTCTGCAAACCACCCAAAAAAAGGCCAGTCGCGCACTTCTTTTTTGGAAACAAAAACAACGGGTGTAGACGCCGCCAGAATTACAATATCGATGTAACTCACGTGATTGGAAACAATCACAGCACCCCGCGCGGGCTCACCCCGCGACTCCACAGATACCGACAAAATCTTTAAAACACGACGACAGACAAGTTGGAGCCATAATGCCTTGGAACATGCATCATGGCGATAACGCCGATTCAGAGCATATATCAGCATTGATCCTAAGAGCACTAGCAACAGCGTAGAAAGACGTCCGACCCCTCGGACAAAACCCCATAGTCTGTTCATTTGGAAATAGCTTCGAACTCAGCCCATAAACTTGCGTAGGACTCGCTCCGGCATCGCCGGCAAATCCATCCATGTAAGGAAATCAATGGTTCCAAATTCCCGGTCGATCGCCGGCTCGCCACAGATCTTCGCACCGACGGCGAGATAAGCGGACATCAAACGAGGAACGGGCACCGCTTCGACCTCCACACCATCTGACTGGCAACGCCAGCCTTCAACTGGCATTGTCCGCCATTCAAGTGGAGCGAGGGCGCATTCCTCGAGTTTAGCGTATGTGGCCAGCCCCTGTGCTTGATCCTGTGAGGTCAGGGAGCTGCAACCAATCAGGTAACGCGCCTTCTGCGATTGAGCATATCGGGCAATGCCCCTCCAAAGCAGTCCCAACACGCTCTGATTACGGTGTGCGACCGCCACGCAAGCCCGCCCCAGTTCTACAATTTCTCCGCGAGACGCCTCGAACGGCTTAAAATCAAACTCGCGGGCGCTGTAATAACCAAGATGCGCAGCCGCATTGTTTCCAGTCTGCATCCGATAGGTGCCTACCACGGCGCCGGATGAAGTTTCTATCACGAGCAGGTGCTGGCAGACCTCATCAAACACATCCACATCCAGACCCGCCTCCGCCGAGGTCGCCAAGCCTTCTCCCATCTCAAGATTGAACACCTCAAAACGCAGGCGCTGCGCAGCCATCACTTGCAATGGTTCACGAGCCATATGCAGGGTATAACGATCAGTTACAGCCAAGGGTTCAACAGCAGGGGGCATGGAGATTAAGATTAATCCTTAACCAAGGCGTAAATCTCACACACCGCAAGCGTGCGCGCACCCCGGGCGCGGTTAGCCGCACCTATTTCAAACGCCAGCTGCCATTGCCTAAACAACATCCTCCATCCAAACCACACCGAGTGACGTGGATCATAGATGCTGGTCGCCTCAGAAGTCAGCCCATTCAACTCGATAACCTTGAACTCGCCCAGGCGAAAAGCCCGCTCCGAAGCCGCCCGCACATCATAGCGGCCAAAATAAAAACCCTCAAATGCGCGACTCACCCTCTCCACCTCGGCGTGCAGCTCTGGCGTTAGCAACTGCGTCCCATCCAAAAACAACGCACCCCTGGAATGAGTGCCGAGTTCGGTGAGCATCATGCGTTCGCCTGCCCGAGGAATCTCATCCAGTCGCTGTCCGGGCATTTTCAGAAAAAACCCCGCCATGCACACCGCGCGCTCATCCGATAAAATCAATTCCTCAAGTGTGCTTCGGCCATCACCCGTCACTCCGACCATTCGCTTGTCCGTTATGGCCAGAATCTCGCCGCGCGCCGCGTCGGGATGCCTGTAATAAAAAATGCCATACTCCACTCCGGGAACATAAGCCTGCGCGATCAACGCCTCCGTTTGCCGGTTTAAAATATCGGTTATTTCCCCGGAGTTCTTAGCTATGACGACTCCCGTGCCCCGCTCCCCAACGTCCGGCTTGAGAACCACCGGATAACCATGTTTAGCGGCAAACTGGTTGGCCGCAGTCAAACACTCCGTCGGTTTTCCAGGCTTTAAAAGCATCCATGTCGCGATCTTGTCTCCGGCTCCCGATAAACCGGCGAGAATCTCGCTTTTCGACTCTCCCACCAAACCTCCGCCGGCGCCGATTCCTGGATTCGCCGCCGTGAACACGGTGAAACTCCGATGCTTGATTCCGAGCCATATCCCATAGACCACCACCGGCGGATAAACCACCCACATCGGCCAGAATTCCCATCGCGAAAACCTCCTCCACCGCGACAGCAACAAACGCCGTCCGCGCCACGTGGCCAGCCGCAAGCCAAGCTTCACCAATCCCCACGCCGCCGCTCCGGCCAAGATCAACCCTCCGCTCGCCTCACTCCACTCCGCCAGCCAGACCGTCGCAGCCTGCCCCGCCAGCATCGCCGCGCCCACCAGCAGCGGCGTCCACAGCGCGCATGCCAACGCGAACCACGGCACAAACTTCACCCATGGCACCCGCAGAATGCCCGCCGCCACATACGTCGGCAGCCTCGTGCCGGGCATGAACCGGCTCGCGAGGATCAGATACCCTCCGCGCCGCGCAAACCACCGCTCCGCCCGCCCCACTGCTTCCGCCGAGACCCACGCCCGCAGCGGCCAGAGGCCCAGCGCCCCGCGACCGCCCCATCGCCCCGCCCACACCAACAACAAGTCGCCGATAAAAATCCCCGCGAAACACGCCACCACCACCGGCCCGAACGCCAGTTTTCCCGCCGACACCAGCAGACCTCCGCCAACGCACGCGAAATCCTCGCTCACCAGAGTGGCCACTGCCAGCAGCACGAGCATCGCCGCCATGCGCCCGCCCCGCCACGGTTTGCCATCCCCGGGATCAGTAACCGGCAGCGAGGCGGCCAGCCGGACGGGATCGGCTTGCGCCCGTATGCGCGCGCCGCCCGCTTTCGCCTCGCGGACGAATTTCGCCAACCTCTCCGCGATCACTGAGGCAGATTTTTCACCGAAAACCAGCCCGTGGCCGCCATCCAGCCAGGTCACCTCACATTGGGGAACCAGCCGGGCGTGTTCTCGCGCCGCAGCCGGAGGCACCATGTTGTCCTCGCGCCCATGAACAATCAGCGCCGGTCCCTGCCAGCCTGCCAGCCATCCGCGCAACGGGCGTTGATCCGTGTCGTAAAAATTACGCGCGTAAGACGTGTTCAACGGAAACCAGTCGAGCAGGCCGAAGTGAGGCACAAGATCGTCCACTGCGCGCAGAGCCCATAATTGCAGCCCATGGAGCGCATGGTTGAGCGCATGATCGCCGAAAAGTTCATGCTCCTGCACCCCGAGTCCGGAGATCAACGTCAGCGAGGCGACCCGCTCCGGCGCCGCTCCGGCCAGCGCGATTACCACTCCCCCGCCCATGCTGTAGCCCGCCACATGCGCGCGCGCCAACCCGAGCTGGTCGAGCAAGGCGCGCACGTAAACGGCGTGGGCCTGGACCGAATAGTCCGCCACTCGCCACTGCGACCGCCCCATGCCCGGCAGGTCCGGCACGATCACGCGAAAATCCCCGCGCAACGCCTCCGCCAGCCGGTTGAGCGCCGCCGACGCCACCGGACTCCCGTGCAACAACACGATCACGGGCGCGTCCGCCCGATCCACCGGGCGCAAATCCCGGTAAACCATCCCCACCGTCCGCCCGGGCCTGCCACCGACTTCAGGAAGCCATGCGACCGTTTGATCCGGCAGCGGGTGCGGCGACGACGCCAGCCACCCGCGCACCGCCGTCGAGGCTAGCAACAGCGCGATATAAACCAGCCAGAAGCGAGGATTCTTCATATGCGCTTCAAACGGATGTCCGCACCCGCGCCCGGCGCAGGTTCGCCATTCTGCCCCACCGGCCGGTAACCCATCCCGACGCTGTCCCGACGCACACTCACGCGCGTAACGCTCCTCGTGCGCGCGTCCGGCCGGCGCATCAACACCGAGGCCGCCCCATTCGCCGCGTCATACGTCCAGTGAAAGGCCGCCAGCTCATCGCCGTCTACCACCGCCCGTCCCGCCTGCAAAAGTTCGAATCTCCGGCGCCGCTCGGCACACACGGCCGCCGTTTGGAACGACGAAGAGGTCGCAAACGCCAGCCGATCGTCCGTCTCCTCGACCAGCGTCTCGCCGGCCCAATGCAGACGCCGCGTCTCTCCGTCGGCGCCTAGCACCACCAACCTGAAGGCCCCGACCTTGGCGGCGGCGAGGTCCATGCCACCGGCCAAATCCACCGCCGCCCGCACCGTGGCGGCCGTGGCGCAAGCCAGCACCACCGCTCCACGACTGCCCCTGTTGCTCGCCGGCGGACGCCACTGCGCCGCATAGTCATTGAGCAGCGCCACCGTCACTCCATGCGCATTGGTCATCAGCCAGGTGCCGCCGCGGTCGCTGTCGCGAGGAGCGACAAACCCGACCCCGTCGCAAATTTCCAGCCGCGGCGGCTGTTCGGCTCCGCGGGTGTTCAGCTCGTCACGGTTGAAAAACAGCTCGTAGCCTCCCTCTCGAACGCCACTCCAGGTCAGTGTGCACATGCGGCGCTAGTCTGCGTTTTTAGATAACGCAACGTTGACGGCGCCATACCAAACTCCGGCACCGGCGCATGCCCCGCCAGACGACAGACGACCGCGATCAGAGCGTAGTGATGCACGGTGTGGCTGAGAAGGAACTCAAGCTCGCGCAACGCCGTCGATTCCGACCAGGGCGCGGGCTCGCCTTCCGGCGCCGTCTCCACGCGCACCCGGAGCGGACGGTCGGCGTTCTCCGCCGCAAATTCCCCCAGTCGCTGCTTGACCGCCGTCAACTGCCCGGCCGCGTAGCCGGGGTCGCTTTCCATCAGCGGATCGCGCGGCCGAGACTCATAATCGACCTCGCCCGTTTCCAGCCCCTGCAAAAAGCTCAGGTAGTGCTCGATCACATGGCGCATATGCCCGCCCGCCGCGCTGTTGAAGCAGACAAGGACGCGCTGCGTGTAGCGGTCGCCCCCGATTGCGCCGAGCAGATCGATGCCTTGGTCGATGGCGGCCACATTGTCACGAATGCTGGAAGTGATCATGTTGATTTCAGTTTTTAAGAATCTTAGGCCAGTTTTCCTCAGCCTTGGCGATATTTCCCGGAACGTCTTCGGCCCATTGTTGCTGCACCTTCATGCTGTAGTTCAGATAAAGGCGGCCGTTCACGATCTTCCAGGCGTCCGGATCGATGCCCGCCGTATAGCCCCGGCTCACCGCCCAAGCGCAGTAGCCACCATACTGCGGTGCGTATTTGACGGGATCAGCCTTGAACAGGTCGCGATGCGCCGCCGTGGCGAAACGCCACTCCGCGCCGTTCCACTCGAACGAGTAGTTCGATGCGCCCTTCGCCGGCTTGCCGTCGGTGAAATACGCCACCGGATCATAGCCCTTGATGGCCACGCCGAGGAAAGTCGTGTTGACCGGTTTTTCCGCATGGGCCGCCAGCGCCGTGGCGAGCAAAACCAGTCCGCATAGAAAACGCCTGAGATTTTTCATGGTTAACATAGGTTAAAGTTTTCCTCCGATCACCGGCAGATCGCGGCGGTGCAGCCAAAGGATAAAGGCGCTGCCGGCCCACACGACGAGGGCGAGGCAGAACAGCGTGCCGCCGTCGCCCATCACCACGATGCCGAGTTTCGTGAGGTGGAAGAAAATCGCTCCGCTCATCGTCCCCAAGGCCAGCAAAGCGCCAATCGGTGTGAGGGAAGGCACGAAGAGCAGGATGCTCGCGACCAACTCGACCATGCCGGAGCCGTAGCGTCCCCACGGCTCCTGGCCGACCGTGGTAAAAATATAGACCGACTCGGCGGCTCCTGAAAATTTGAAAAACAAGGTCTGCAAAAGAATCGCCGCGACAACGAGCCGGGCGATCCAACTGGCGATGCGCAGCGCCCGCGGAAAGGAAGAATAAGTGGACATGGTTCGAATAGGAGTGGCGCGCTGGAGGATTATTCCCGGAAAATTAAAATACCTGCCGGAGGCTGTCCGTGCCGCCGTCGGTCACGAGCACATAGGTGTGCTGGCGATCTCGCCAAGAGACTGACGCCAGACGGCCCTGTTCCCGAAACATCGGCGTGCCAGGCGTATCCTTCAAAGGGAAATCCACCCCGCGAGCCACATACAGGTGAAACCCGTTCCCCCCGCGCTCGAAACACACCTCGAGCACATCGTGGCCGGCGATGTTCAACGAACGGCAGCCGTCGTCCTTCAACTGAGCGAATTCCAGCGGCACGCCGCCGGCCAGCCGGATGGACGTGCTGGCGAGCAGTTCGCGCAAGGACCCGAGCCCTCCTAACACGACGGGGTGATGTTGGGGAGAACTCATCTCGGCCATGGCGCCCAGGGCAAGTTGTTCACCGTCACCCGCAGGCGAACGATACGCCCATGTCGCCGCAAGACCGCAGACCAGAACCACGCTGGCAGCCAGCGCGAACACGCGCGGACGGTGCCACCACGGTTGCGGGCGGCTCATGCGGGCGCCCGCGAGGATGGCCGCGCGCAGCCCGGCGGGCGGCTGCACCGCACGCAGTTTGGCGGCGACGGTCGCGTCGAAATCCCGCTCGCGGGCCAGCCATTCGCCGAGCACGGGATCCTGTTTGGCCTGCGCGAAAGCTTCCGCGAAGCGCGAATCTGCGGCATCCTGCCCGTCGGGACGGCAGGCTTGAAGGATAAATTTGGCCTCGGTGTTGTTCATGACGTTTTCTTCTGCGAAAGGGGGAATGGAATTATTTTTTGCCCGGCTTCCTTGCGGG
>JANXRL010000082.1 GCA_025352985.1 Verrucomicrobiota bacterium | reverse complement strand
CGACTTCTTCGATTTCATTGTGATCGACGAGTGCCATCGGGGCGGTGCGAACGATGAGAGCAACTGGCGCGACATCCTTGAATACTTCGCCCCTGCCGTTCAGCTCGGCCTAACCGCGACGCCCAAGCGCAAAGACAACATCGACACGTATGCTTACTTCGGTGAACCGGTCTATATCTACTCGCTTAAAGAAGGCATCAATGACGGTTTCTTAACGCCCTTCAAGGTGAAGCAGATTCAGACCACGCTCGACTACTACATCTACACGCCCGACGACGCCGTGGTGGAGGGCGAGATTGAGAAGGGGAAACTTTACGAGGAGGCTGACTTCAACCGCACCATCGAGATCCGCGAGCGCGAGAAGAAGCGCGTGCAACTCTTCCTGTCGCAGATCAACCAGAACGAAAAGACGCTCGTTTTCTGCGCCAACCAAGCCCACGCCCTCGTTATCCGCGACCTCATCAACCAGCTCAAGACGAGCAAAGACCCGAACTATTGCGTGCGCGTCACGGCGGACGACGGCGAACGCGGCGAGCAGGCCTTGCGGGATTTTCAGGACAACGAGAAAACCATCCCCACGATCCTCACCACGTCGCAAAAGCTCTCGACCGGCGTGGATGCGCGCAACATCCGCAACATCGTCCTCCTGCGACCGGTCAACTCGATGATCGAGTTCAAACAGATTATCGGCCGAGGCACGCGCCTCTACGACGGGAAGGATTACTTCACGATCTACGACTTCGTGAAGGCGCACCTCAAATTCCAAGACCCCGAATGGGACGGCCCGCCCGAGCCCGACGAGCCCTGCACGAAGTGCTGCCAGATCCCGTGCATCTGCGAGACGACTCCGCCCAAACCATGTCCGCAATGCGGCAAGGTCCCGTGCGAATGCGGAAAAGAACCATGCCCCGCGTGCGGCAAGGTGAAGTGCGAATGCGAGCGGAAGCGAAAGGTGAAAGTGAAACTCGCCGACGGCAAAGAGCGCGCCATCCAGCACATGATGACGACGACGTTCTGGCATCCCGACGGAACGCCGATGAGCGCGCAGCAATTCATGGAGTTGCTCTTCGGCAAGCTGCCGGACTTCTTCCAAAGCGAAGCCGAACTCCGCACGCTATGGAGCGCGCCCGACACGCGGGCCAAGCTCCTGCAGGGTCTCGCCGAAAAGGATTTCGGCCACGACAAGCTGGTCGCGATGCAGCAACTCATCGACGCGGAGAACAGCGACCTCTTCGACGTGCTGGCTTACGTGGCCTACCTGCTGCCGCCGGTTACACGGGCCGAGCGGGCGAACCATGCGCGGGTGTATATCAACTCCCACTTTACCTCGAAGCAGCAGGCCTTCTTGGATTTCGTGCTCCAGCACTACGTGACGGAAGGCGTGACGGAACTGGACCAGAGCAAGCTGAACCCCTTGTTGCGGCTCAAGTATCACGACTCCATCGCCGACGCCGTAGCCGACCTCGGCGGCAAGCCCGAAGAGATAAACCAAGTCTTCGCGGGTTTCCAGAAGTATCTCTACACTGAGAAGTCGAGTTGATCGTGGCGGCAAGCCGGCGGCCTGAAGTTGAGGTCGCGGGCGAGGTAATCCAAAGCCCGGAGATCACCCGCGGATTTCACGGATTACCACGGATTCAGAACCGGCAGGTTTGATCCCCATCCTCGAATAGAATTCTATCCGCGCCCATCCGCGTAATCCGCGGAAAAATCGCCGCTTTCCCCTGCTTTCATCCGAGGACCGTCAGCACTATGCCCGCGACGATGCCGAGCACCGCCCAGAGCTTGGGCCAGTTGTAGCGTTCGCCGAAGAAGATCAACCCGCCGGTGAACGCCACCAGCGTGCTGCCGCGCCGGAAGCTCGATACGAGCGACACCAGCGCATCGGGCGATCGCAGGGCGTCGAAATACAGAAAATCCGCCACCAGCAGCGCGAGCGAAATGCCGAGGATGCTCCAGCGCCAGTGAAACACGTTGCGCGGCCACCAGCGCAGTTTCCAGCCGATGGCCAGCGGGAGAAAAAGCAACGCGAGGTAGATGGAGAACCAGCATTGCACAGTGGCGGCGGTGAAGCCGCACCGGCCCAGGAGAAACTTGTCGTAGAGCACGCTCACCGCGCCGATGAGCGTGCCGCCGAGCAGGAATCCGATCCACTTGTTGCGATGAAAATGGATGCCTTCGCGCGCCCCGGCCAGCGACAGGCCGAGGAACGCCACGAGCGTGATCATCACGCCGGTGATTTCCATGCTGGTGGGCCGCTCGGCGAGGACGATCAATGCGCCGAAGAGCGTCCACATGGGGCCGGTGGCGCGGATGGGCGCGGCGATGGACACGGGGAGGTTTTTGACCGCGAAATAACTGCACACCCACGAGGCGGCGACGATGGCGGACTTGAGTAGGAGCTGGAGGTGCTGGCCGAATGTGAGCGAGTCAACGTGGAGAATCGGCGGGAGTCCGCCGGGCACGGTGGCGTTGACCGCGAGGATGGAGAGCCAGACGACCGTGCTGCACACGTTGGCAAAGAAGAGCACGGGCAGGACGGCGTTGTCGCGCACCGCGTGCTTGGTGCTCAGGTCGTAGAGACCGAGGAAAAAGGCGGAGAGAAGGCTGGCGGCGATCCAGGGCATGAAACGGTCGGGAGTGCCGGTATGCGTGGCGCCATGCAAGCAGGAGTGCGCAACCAGTAGCGGGTTGGTTCGAGCCGCAGCTTACCGGCAGGGTTCGCCCTACCCTCGGAAAATGCTCACTATCCGCTACTCGCTACTCGCTACTTCCCACCCGCCAGAATGTGGAAGTTGGCCATCGAGATGCCGCTGAGCATGGCGCCGACAATACCTAGGAAACCTTGATCGGTGCCGGCGAGGTAGAGGTTGGCGACCAG
>JANXRL010000040.1 GCA_025352985.1 Verrucomicrobiota bacterium | reverse complement strand
GCTTTATCGATGACGCGCGGCAATCCACGTAAGACCGCCGAACAAAGTATCACCATGAAACGAATTGATTACTTCACCACCAAGCCGGATTACATCACGCAGCTTCGGACAATCACGAAGGCACAAGATCAGTTTGGGTTGGACGCCAAATTGCGTGCTCTGGTCGAAACACGGGTTTCACAGATCAACGGATGCGTCTACTGCACTGACCTGCACAATCGGGAGGCTCGGGAGCATGGCGAAAAACAGCAGCGGCTTGATTCGTTGCCCGTCTGGCGGGAGTCGCCTTTTTTCGCTGAAAACGAGAAGGCCGCGTTGGCCTGGGCGGAGTCACTGACCTGCATAGCGACCACTCATGCGAGAGACTCCGATTATACGAGGTTACATCAATACTTTTCGGACGTTGAAATCGTTGAACTAAGCCTCGCCATATCCCTCGCCAATTTTTGGAACCGAATGGCCGGGGGCTTCCGCAAAATGCCGACCGAAGCCGCCTCCGGGTGACCCTCTCAGCATGTCCACCAAGGCAGCCCAAGTTCCTGTTTCTATCCACGCAGCGAAAGCAACCGGCCACGCGTTTCCTGCGTCGGTGCGGGTGGCTAACTTGCCCGACGCTCCGGCTATTGTCGCACTGGTGAACTCCGCTTATCGACCGAGTGCCAGTCAACGCGGCTGGACACACGAGGCAGACATCTTGGATGGAGCACGAATTGACCACGAGCAAATGGCTGAACTGTTCGCTCGCCCGGATTCCGTGATTCTAATCGATCATCGCGATAATCGACCGATTGCCTGTGTGCATGTGCAGAAAAAGGGACTGAGCAGTTATATCGGCATACTCGCGGTGCATCCCGAGTTTCAACGCCTTGGAATTGGCGGCGAAATACTCAACCAAGCCGAGTCGTATGCCCGATCTTACTTTCAGTCGCACACGGCAGTGATGACCGTTATCGCGCAGCGCACCGAGTTGATCTCGTTTTATCTTAGCCGAGGGTATCGGCTGACCGGCGAGAATGAAGCCTACCCAGTATTGGCCGGGGTAGGAGCGCCAAAAGTCACCGGTCTCAATCTATCGAAACTCGCGAAGTCGCTCGCGTAGATGATGCGATTCGCGTGAGCAGAGGGCATTTCCAACCCTCCTTCGGGATGCTCGCGCTTCGCGCTCGAATTCTTCGTGCGTGGCCGTGCCCAGAGGGTGCCTTTAGGGTAGCACCTGCGACGGCTGGTGGTCTCCGCGCTGCGCACTCCGCCCGTCCACGCCTCTAGGTATTGCTCGCTGGTGGGCGCTGGCGGCTACGCCGTCCCACGTCCCGTCCCGCTGCGCTCCACCTTGCGCAGCCGGTGCTGGGCGTCAGGCATCCCTCGGGGGCGGCCGATTTTTCGGTTTGGCCATCAGAGGGCTCCGCGGATCGCGGCCCGCTACTCCCATCCCGCGCCCTCGTTGGGGCGCACAGTTCCGATACACCAATGACCGATATACCCATGAGTGACGAAGTGCGGCAGCACGTAGATGGTCACGCCGCAGGCGTGGCCCCGAAGCAGAGCGAAGGGGCGCAAGGAGGCGGGTGCCCGGCTTCCGGGCGCAGCCTTGCGCACATCTCCCGTGATCCTACACCTCAGCCCGGCGACCAGATCCACCAGCCCGGCCACCCGTATGACGGCTTCACCGTCATCAGCGTTTACACCCGCGCCCAGGCCATCGCCGACGGCGTCCTTGCCGACGCCTCCACCGGCGACCTCGCCCTCATTTCCGCCCAGCACTTCCCCGGCGTTCACGTCGCCATGACGGCGGCAGTCTTCGCACTGATCGAGCAGGCCGTCGCGAGCCCGAAGCACTCGAACGACTGGCGCGGCGTCTGGCATGACATCCTGCACATGTCCCGAGCCTGCCCCGTCCGCGTCTGGCAGGGCGGGCGCCTGTTCAGCGTCATCATCACCGGCACCGGCCGCAAGCGCCTGCACACCCTGAAGGCCATCAGCCACCCCGACGAGACCGGCCGCGCCTGCCTCACGATCATGCTCCCCGACGAGGATTGATCGACGATTCCGAGCCCCGCCGCCACTCAGCGCGCGGGGCTTTTTTGCGCCTACTCGCTCGGCTTGATGTCCCGACGCAGCGCGCTTTCTCAAATTCAATTGACCGTCTGTGATCTAGCTGTTTTGCATCAAGTCACGTCGCAATTTCGGGTTTATATCCGTCCGCGAAGCTCCCTCAAGGGGCTGCACCTACGTCAATGGTGTATTCAGGCCTTGGTTTTACCCGGCTACGAAAATGTTCCGCTCTACTCTACTTCGCCCGCGTCAGCTCACAGCATTCCAGTATGCCACCCGCTTGGTTGCCTCTGAATCAGGACGGCTTCCGCCTAATAACTGGATTCAACTTCTGGCAGAATCTCCGCTGGATTCTAGGCGCGCCCTAACGGAAAGGGAGGAAACTTACCTCCGATACCTAGGTGCGTGTTTGGTAGCCATGAAAACCCCGTCCGCGCAATGGATGTGGGAAAACTTTCGGGCAAACTTTCACGACGACGATGACCTCTGCGAAAAACTCGATCAGCGGAAATCCGACCTGATCTCCGGCTTTCACGTGTTGGAGGCAAAAACTCAGCGCGCCGAAACTAATCCCGATAATCGTCCGGCCCAGTCTTGGCGGGCGGAGCGGAGCCATACCGAGCAATCGTTCAGAGAATACGTCCTCAATATCTGTGCTCCCGGCTGCATGGAAAAGCGTTTGGATGAAATTGCGGAAGGAGCGCTAGACCTAGAGGCATCCGACCTAGAGGAATACTGCACCAACGCGGATATGGAACTGGATGAAATCGCCCACTCCGAAATGGTCGCCCCCGGCGGTGCTTTGCCGCCTCTTTCCGATCCGCCAATACCATTTGATTTCTTTGGTAAATCAAACGGTGCCGGCCCGAGATTTCAGACATGCTCAGCTTCCGTGTTTGCCAAGGAAATGGCACGGGCTTCCGCCGACGTTAGCAAAATCGGATCAGGTCAGAACTGGGTGATTCAGCGTTTCGCGCGGATGGCTTACGGAGCTTCGCCGGCGACCTTGGACACAAAGCACCGCCAACAATTACGGGCGCTCGCGACGATCGGCCTGGCTAGGATTCGTCGCTCGATTTTGGACGTTCGTGAATCCGACCCGCTGCATGCCAACGAGGTTTTTTCGACCTCGATTCGCATCTATTCACTTTGCGTCGAGACCCTGCTTGTTTTCGGAAGCCTCGGCTATGCGCTCTCACAGATTCTACAAATCCTGCGTGTGCTCCCGCTTCCGGCCGTTGGCTCTGATTTATCTTACTGGGGACTGACCAAGAAGGGACTGGGCAGCCTTACTTTGATCCCGGCCAATCTAATCAACGCAGTTCACCTCCATGAGGTCCGCGTCGGTGAAGATGATCCAAAGCTTAAAACCGTTCGCGAAGAATTCGCCGAATTCTGCCTCGGGCGAATCGGACAGAAACAAGGGAGCCTTACGGATAGCACGATGGCCTTGCCCGAATCCTTGGTGGAGCCAGATCCACATTGGCGTGCATGTTGCCTCTATGCCCTCGATAGTCTTCGCGTGAATCCCGGAGGAAAGGGCCACCGCAAGGTGTATTGGGCCATACACTACGATCCCGATGACATGGTTCGCGACATCGCCAAGGACATTTACCCCCGCATCGAAAAGAAGCGTGATATTCCCGATGACGGCTCTCCACGTCGCCCGCTCGTAACGGCGATTTGGTGGCTTTTCCAGGCTCATCGGCTGGCCCTCGGCCTGGTCGTCGATGACGAAAAGGCCAACACCACTCTCGCGTTGCTGATGCGACGCACCACCGAAAAGAAAACTAACCCAAACCAAACCTCATAAAATGCGCCGGGGCTTGGGTGCAAATGCACCTGCCGCACTTTCGGGTGCCCCTGGAGCCAACTTGGTCGAACCGATTAACACCGGCCCGGCCCCCATGTTGCCATGCAAACCAGCCAAACGGTTCTGATTGTCGGCGGACTTGTCCGCCCTCTGGCCCTAAAAAAAATCCGCCGCGATCTGCCGGAGATTGTGATCGATTGGATTCCAACACGGAAATCCGATCCTAGCTCATACGCATTCGCGGCTCATTTGAGACGCGAAGAGACTCGGTTGGTAGTTATTCTAACCGGCGTCATGCGCCACCAGCACGCGCACGACCTGGTCAGTCTGGCGCGTCGTTACGGCAAAGCTGTGCTGCATCTCTACCGCAGCCCGAATGCGCGACGGATCCGCAGCGCGCTCGTCGCGGAGTGCGGAGGTGTTCGATGAACACCACTCGGCTCCGAAGGAAAAGCCTGATCCCGATTCCTCCGTTCGCATTTTACCTGGGCAAACCATTGGTCGGCTCTGGTCACCTCGCGTTTTCAGTTCCGTCGAACGACCCGGATTCGATTCCGCTCCGTTCACTGACCCACTTTTCGCACGACGACCGTGCGGATGAACAGATGAACCCTCGAAACCCGAAAGGAGGTGAGACACATGAGCGACAACGGTAATTCAGCTGGCTATCCCAGCACCACGGGCAACCCGTCCGGCGGCGGACGCGACAATGGCCCCCGCAAGTAAAGCGTCAGTGCTTTAACTGCGTTTGATTCGGAGGAGGTGGCGTGATTGCCGCCTCCTCTTTTTTGTCACTGAATTCCGGCTGATTCGTCCCGCCACGTGCCCGTTTAGGTTGCCAGAAGGTTGCCACGAAACGTGTTTTTGGCTTCCCTTGGCTGCATTTTTCTGCTTCTATGTTCTTGTTCTAAACTACTAACCACCAACTAAGTCCGTATTTTGTAGCGGCTTAGGCAAAACGGAGCCAAAGGGTTCGAATCCCCCCCTCTCCGCCAGTTGACGTTTCCCCAATCAGGGACAACCGCACCCAAATCGCCTTTCGCTTTAGGCATTTGCGTAATCTTTTCCGAAAAGGTCGAAGGCTGTGTTTGGACAACGTTTCCCAGATTTGGACCCATCTTCCCTGATTTTAGGGAAGCCAGTGAGGAAGGTAACGCCGCCGTAAGCATCGCAGTCCCATCCTTCAACGGCGTTTTTTTTGATTCGGTATGACCCACGGTCTGTGGTCATGTGCCGACGTCGCCGGCCATGTGTGAGCCAAGTCAGAAAAACTTCGATAAATGGACGCATGGTGGCACCAGTCGCAGATGCCTAGACTACCTCGATAAATTGAGGTTGGCGCCCGAAGGGAATCCGCTGGAGTAGAGGGATGGTTGTTTTAGTCATCGCGGTGGTTCTCATCGTCGCCAAGTTGCTCGCCGAGCTGGGATTGGCGGCCCTTAATCGGGCCAATGTCCGGCGTCATGCCGAGCGCGCGCCCGATGCGGTGGCCGCCATCATGGATGGCGAAACTTACAAAAAATCGGTCGGTTACACGCTGGCGAAAAATCGGTTTGGGAGCGTAGAGATGGTTTTCGACGCGGGCCTGTTGCTGATCGTCATCTCGAGCGGCGCCTTGCCTTGGTTGTTCGCGCATGTGGGGGCTTGGTCGCCGGGAGGGAAGTGGGATGATGCTTTGTTTATCCTGTTTGCCGGGGTGCTGCTCAGCATTCCTGGCCTGCCGTTTGATTGGTGGGGACAGTTCCGGCTGGAAGCGCAGTTTGAGTTTAACAAGTCCACGCCGGCGCTCTGGATCGTGGATAAGCTGAAGGGCACGGCGCTGGCGTTCGTGATCGGGTTTCCGTTGCTGTGGGGGCTGCTTTCGCTGGTCACGGCGGTCGGGAGCCTTTGGTGGGTGTGGGGCTTCGCGCTGCTTTTCACGTTCCAATTGCTCATGATGGTGCTTTACCCGAAACTGATCATGCCCCTTTTCAACAAGCTCACACCGTTGCCCGAGGGTGAGCTGCGCACGCGGCTGATGGCTCTGGCGGATCGCACGGGTTTCAAGGCCGCGACGATCGAGGTGATCGACGGCAGCAAGCGCTCGGGTCACTCCAATGCGTTTTTCACGGGCTTTGGACGCTTTCGCCGCATCGTTCTGTTCGACACGCTCATCGCCCAGCTCACGCCTGAGGAGCTGGAGGCGGTGCTGGCCCATGAAGTCGGGCACTATCGGTGCGGGCATATCCCAAAGATGCTGATGGTCACGGCGCTCATCCAGCTCGGCGGATTCGCGGCCATCGCGTGGCTGGCAGCGAGCGATTGGTTTAATCCGGCGTTTGGGTTTCCCGCGCATGAGCTGGCTCCGGCGTTTCTGCTCTTCGGGCTGCTCGGCGGCGCGGCGATGTTCTGGTTCACGCCACTGGGCAACCTGATGTCGCGCAAACACGAGTATGAGGCCGACGTGTTTGCCCGCCACGCCATGGGCGGCCCCGCACCGCTCGTCGCGGCGCTGCGCAAGCTCGCCCAGAAAAATCTGAGCAACCTGACGCCGCATCCGTGGTTCAGCGGGTTTTATTATTCGCATCCGACGCTGGTGGAGCGGGAGGCTGCGCTGGTGAAGACGGCATCATGAGCTTTGGAATTTACCGCAGATGACACGGATTTACGCTTATAACAGACCCGGATGGTTTTTATCCGCAGCATCCGCAGGAAAACTCAGCGTCCTGCTGTTTCTATGGATAACAATCGGTCGCGCCGAGACGCTCACGGTCGCGACCTACAACGTGGAAAACTACACGCTGGCCGACCGCATGGTGGACGGATCCTACCGCAAATCCTACCCGAAGCCCGAGGCGGAGAAGAAGGCGTTGCGCGCGGTGATACGCAGTCTTGATGCCGATGTGGTCGCGCTTCAAGAAATCGGCGGGCAGGCGTTTTTAAATGAGCTGCAGCGCGATCTGCGGCGCGAGGGAACGGATTACCCTTATGCGGAGGTGCTCAACGCGGCGGACGAGGACCGGCATGTGGCGGTGCTTTCACGGCGGCCGTTTGCGGCAGTAGTCCGGCACACGGACTTGGCCTTCAAGTATTTTGACGGCGTCGAACCGGTGAAACGCGGCCTGCTCGAACTGCATCTCGCGACGGAGGTCGGCGACGTGGCGATCTTTGTGGTGCATTTGAAAAGCCGTTACACCGACCGCAAGGACGACCCGGAATCGGCACTGCAGCGCGCGGGTGAGGCCACGGCCATTCGCGACCGTGTGCTCAAGGTTTTTCCCGATCCCGCGCAGGCGAGATTTTTAATCGCCGGAGATTTCAACGACACGCGATCAAGTCGACCGTTGCGGGCGATGTTGGACAAGGGCAAAACCCAAATCGCGGAATGGCTGCCGGCCGAGGACAGCCGGCGAGAGCGTTGGACGCATTGGTTCAAACGCGATGACTCCTATTCGAAGGTCGATCATCTGATGGTTTCGCCGGCGCTGCTGCCCATGGTGCGCGGGCAGGCTGGCAGGATCTTTGACGCCACGGATACGGCGGCAGCCAGCGATCATCGTCCGCTGGTGGCGGTGTTTGACTTGAAGAAGTAAGCGGGCGCAAAAAAGCCGGCACCTGGAGATGCCGGCTTGGTTCAAACGATGCGGAGCGCGTTTACTTTACCGTGACGGGAATCGAAACCTGGCCTGCG
Source organism: Verrucomicrobiota bacterium (assembly GCA_025352985.1). Classification (GTDB taxonomy): domain Bacteria; phylum Verrucomicrobiota; class Verrucomicrobiia; order Opitutales; family Opitutaceae; genus Rariglobus. The sequence goes on along the minus strand of JANXRL010000040.1, from coordinate 20,114 downwards.
CCATAGCCCTTGAGGACGAGACTGCCGCTACCGGGTTTGCCGCCGGTGACGTTGACGGTGATGCTGGTGCTGCCGGCGGGCACGATGATCTCTGGCATGATCACGCTCTCGGGGACATCGGTGGTGACGTCGAGTAGCAGGCCTCCAGTGGGGGCGGGGGACGGCAGGGTGAAGGTGAGGGCCTGCGCTTGGCCACGGGTGAGACTCAGCTCGGTCGGCGAGACTACGAGCGAAGTGGGATCAACACGGAAGGTGCCGACGATGGAAGTGCCCTTGTCGCCGGACATTTCGACCTTGTAGTTGCGGGCCGGCTCGACGGCGGGAACGAAGAAGCTGATGGAATTGGGAGACTCGAAAACGGTGCGAATGGGAGTGCCGTCGAAAGTGACGGTGTCCTGCGCGGTGAAGCCGCGACCGAGGATGCTTATGCGGGCGCCGACGGGACCGCGATTGGTCTCAAGCGAAAGCACGTAGCGGCCGACAATCTTGGAGTGAACCGTCTCGATAAACTCTTCCGCCGAACGGGTGATTCCGCTGGCCACGAAATTGTAGTTCACCAGGAAATAGTAGGCGATCTCATCGCGGCCCGTGGTAAGCTGGTAATCGAACGTGTAAATGTTGGTGCCCAGGTCGCTTTTCGTCATGTTGAAGCTTTGGCCATCGATTATGATGCGGACGGTCAGGCTGCCCGGGACGATGTTGCCCATCTTCGGATTCACGCGGGTCGAGATCGTGTAGATCTGCGATGGATTTTCCGGAATGGTGCCGGGCGTGAGGTTGGTGATCGACGTTTGGCAGCCTGAGAGGATGAAAAGGCCGAGCGCCGCGCTGATCGCCAGGAAGATTCGTCTCGCGTGGGAGAAGCGGTTGTTTTGCATTGGGTTTTTGAGATTCAAAATCGTCTCTCAGGCAACAGAAACACCGCACCTTGGCAATGAGCGAAATAATCACCGCGCCGTTGATCGCGCCTCACGCCACGCCGCTGGGGGTGTATGTGCATGTGCCCTTCTGCGCCTCGACCTGTGACTTTTGCGCCTTTTACCAGACCGCGCCGACGGCGGACGGGGTGCAGCGATTTCTTCAAGGCATCGTGGACGAGGCGGCGTTGATCGAGTGGCCGCGGCCTGTCGCGACGGTTTTCTGGGGCGGGGGCACACCGGGTTTGCTGGCGCCGGCCCACATGCGGCGGTTGGGCGAGATCGTGCGGGCGAGGCTCGGCGGCAAGCCGGTCGAATGGACGGTGGAGATGGCCCCCGCGTCGGTGACGGTGGCGCGGCTGGAGGCGCTCAAGGAAATCGGTGTCACGCGCATCTCGATGGGCGCGCAGTCGTTTCAACCGGCATTGCTCGACGGGCTGGGCCGGCAGCACACGCGGGAGCAGATTTTTCGCGCTTACGAGCGCATCCGCGCGGCGGATTTCGCGAGCGTGAACATTGACATGATGTTCGCCCTACCGGGGCAGGACGAGGCGGCGTGGCTGGCGGACCTCGGTGAGGCACTGGCGCTGGCGCCCGACCATCTGTCCACCTATTGTCTGACGTTCGAGGAGGACACTAAGTTATGGGTGAAACTTTCCAAGGGGCAGGTTAAACTCGACACGGAGCATGAGGCGCGGCTCTACGAAACCACTTGGGCGCGTCTGGAGGCGTCCGGTTACCCCCAATACGAAGTGTCAAACTTCGCGCGGCCGGGTCATGCCTGCCTGCATAATCTGAACACGTGGCGGATGCATGAATGGATCGGCCTCGGGCCTTCCGCCGCTTCACAGCACGCCGGTTGGCGAGGCGGCAACATCGCGAATCTTGATCAATGGCTGGCGGGTGTTGCGCGTGGCGAGCGGCTGACCGAGGACCGCGTTGCGCTGACGCCGGCGCTGCTGGCGGAGGACGCGTTGATTTTTGGAGTGCGTATGAACGCCGGCGTCGATCTCACGCTTTTGAAGGAGCGCTTCCCGGATGCGCCGTGGCGGAAGGTTTACGAAGAGGCCGCGCGGCTTGTCGAAGCCGGACTGGCCGGATGGCACGACCACAGCCTGCGTCTCACGCCGCGTGGACGGCTTTTGGCCGATTCGGTGGGGACAACCTTCATGGATGCGTTTTCCTACGGGGTTTCCGCATGAGTTTTGGGTAGGACCTTGCTATTCCACGCCGTCATTGGCAGTGCTCCCTTGGTTTTGTTTCTCTCCTGGTTGATCTTCTTATGAAAACCCCCGTTTTGCGGCTTTCCCTATTCGTGCTCGGTTTGGTCACGGTTTTTTCTGCCGTCGGATGCAACAGTCCTTCAAAGAAGCATGACTATACTACTGAGGCGACCCGCTTCTTTATCGAGGCAAACGAGGACGAGGCATTTGCCACGGCCGTCCTGCCGATCAGCGGAGTGAGGGTCGCGGTCAGCAACAAGCCGTTTATCACGGAGCTCGATATTGTGCATGTCGATCTAGCCACTTCCGATATGGGACACTATCTGGTGTTTCAATTGACGCCTTGGGCATCGCGGGATCTCTATCGTTTCACGGGCGATAACCAGGGCAAGCGTGTCATTGTGGCGATCAATGGCGTCGCCTTGGGTGCGCGGCAGATCGACCGCCCTTTCAACGGAGGCTATATCGCGATTTTTGTCGAGATGCCCGACGACCAGTTGCCGGCACTCATCAAGAACCTGAATGCCACGTGCGTGGACATCCAGAAAGAGATCGCCAAGAAATAATTTTTACCGATGGGCCTTCGCCTTGGCTGGGGACTGATTTTTCTATCGTCGGGATTGATGGCCGCAGGACCGCGCATGGAGCTTGCCTGGCCGACGCCCAACACGGCCTACCTTGAGGGGAAACCTATCGAGGCTTACGTTCAGCCAACCGCTTCCGGCGAGGCCGAGTCGGGCTTGTTTGGCTGCGCGCGCAGCGGCGGGGCGCAGTTTCACGAGGGCGTCGATCTCAAGCCGGTCACGCGCAATCGCCAAGGTGAGCCAACTGATCCGATTTTCGCGGCGTTGCCGGGCGTCGTGCGCTACATCAACCCGGTCGTGGGCGAGAGTAACTACGGCCGCTACATCGTGCTGGAGCATCCCGACCTGCAGCCGGCGGTTTACACGCTCTATGCCCACCTGAGCGCGACCGCGCCGGGGCTGAAAATTGGCGACCTCGTGGCGCGCGGTCAGGTCATCGCGACGATGGGACACACGGCGGACAAGGGTGGCATCCCGCGCGACCGTGCGCACTTGCACTTTGAGATCGGTCTGATGGTGACGCGCGATTTCCAGCGCTGGTATGACTGGAAAGGTTTTGGGAGCATCAACTCGCATGGTCTCTACAACGGGATGAACCTGATGGGTGTTGATCCGCTGGATTTCTTCAACGAATTCCGGGCGCGGCGCGTGGATAATTTTCAAGAGTATTTCGCGCGGTTATCCGCCGTGTCCAAGGTGCGCATCGCCACGCGCACGATGCCGGATTTCGTGAGGCGTTATCCCGCGCTGCTTACGAAGGAGATTCCGATGGCCGGCGTGGCTGGCTGGGAGCTCAAGCTGAGCTGGACGGGGCTGCCGTTTGCGTGGACACCGCTGCAGGCGAGCGACGTGGTCGGTTGGAAAACGAACGAGGTGAGGCTGCTCGACGTGGATGCGGAGTCTGCCCGCAAACACCGCTGTAAATCTGTCGCCGTCTTGAGGCGCGGGAATTACGTTCCTGGGAAAGATCTCGAGACGGTGCTCCAGCAGCTTTTCGGCCTGCGCTGAGTATCTCAGCGTTTGCTCCAGTCCAGCATGCGCTGGATCGGGACGAGGGCGGCGGTGCGGATCGGCTCGGGAACGTCGATCTGCGGCGACATCGTCTTCAGCGCGTCGCGCACCTTCTCGATGGTATTCATCTTCATGAAGCGGCAGTCGTTGCAGGCGCAGGTGTCGGTCGGGCCGGCGATGAAGGTTTTGTGCGGCACTTCCTTGCGCAGGCGGTGCAGCATGCCGCTTTCGGTCACGACGATGATTTCCTTGGCGGGCGTTTCCTTGGCGAATTTCACCATAAGCTCGGTCGAGCAGACTTCGTCGGCGATGTCGCGCACGGCCTGCACGCACTCGGGGTGGGCGACGACGGGGGCGCCGGGGAAACGGGCGCGGACTTTTTCTACGGCCTGCACGGTGAACATCACGTGGGCGTAACAACTTCCCGGCCAAAGACGCATGTGGCGCCCGGTTTTCTGGGAGACCCACTGGCCGAGATTCTGGTCGGGGACGAAGAGGATGTCGCGGTCGGCGGGGATTTGGTTGACCATCTTCACGGCGTTGCCGCTGGTGCAGATCACGTCGCTCAGGGCCTTCACGCCGGCGGAGCAGTTGATGTAGGCGACGACGTAAACGTGAGGATTCGCGGCCTTGTAGGCGGCGAGGCGGTCGGCGGGACAAGAGTCAGAGAGCGAGCAACCGGCGTCGAGGTCGGGGAGAAGGACGGTGCGGGCGGGGTTAACGATCTTGGCGGTTTCCGCCATGAAATGGACGCCGCAGAAGAGGATCACGTCGGCCTGGGTGGCCTGCGCCTGATAAGAGAGGCCGAGGGAGTCGCCCACGTAGTCGGCCACCTGCTGGATCGCCTCGATCTGGTAGTTGTGCGCAAGGATCACGGCCTTGCGCTCGCGCTTGAGGGCGAGGATTTCCTCCTGAATGGGCGTGAGCTTTGGCGGAGCGGAGCGGGGGGCGAGGACGAGAGGCTCGTAGTTGAGGACGGCGGGCATGGAAACCAAAGGGGGAAGGGAAATGAAAAAGAAGAAGGGTGGGGCGGCGGGACCGTGGCTCAGCTCTGCGGCTTCAGCTTGGCGATGAGCGCTTGGAACTCGCGGTTTTGCTTAAGCGTTTCCAGATCGGGGTCCTTGGCCATCCAGGCGAAGTCGTCGTAGCCAAGCGCGATGGCGCGCTCGAGGGTGCGCAGGGCATCGGATTTGCGCCGGCAGAGGGCAAGGCTGCACGCGAGGTTATAGTGCGCGGTGGCGTTGGCCGGCTCAAGTTTGACGAGCTTGCGATCCATTTTAAGGCCGTCGGCGATGCGGCCGGTCTTGGTGTAGAGGCCGCCAAGAATCTCGATCACATCTGTGTAACGCGGGTCGCGACGGAGCACGGATTCGTAGAAAGTGATTTCGAAGGCGGGATCTTCTTTGCGGGCCATGTCGTGAGATTATGCGGAAGCGCGGTGCTTGCAAACGCCGGTGTCGCGAAGGGTGTTGCAGCGGGCGCTGACCTGCAGGCGTTGGGTGACAGGAGTGAGGCCGAGCTTGGTGGAAACGGTGCTGCCATACCACTCCATGAACGGGGCGCTGATCTCGAAGATCTTGTCGCAGTCGAGGCAGATCACCTGCGCGACTTGGGCGTTGTTGGCGGTGTTCGGATGGTAATACTTCAGATTCTTGCCGATATCGACTTCGCGCAGCAGGGCGCTCTCGGTCATAATCGGCAGGGTGCGGTAAACGGTGGCGCGCGAGACGGAGTCGTCGATGGCGCGGGCGTGGTCGAGCAGTTCCTCGGCTGTGAAATGGTCCTCGCGGGAAAACGCCGCCTCGAAAATAGCGAGGCGCTGGTCAGTCACTCGGAGGCCTTTGGTGGCGAGGTAGGCTTTGAACTTTTCTCGGGCCGCATCGTTACTCACGTCGCGAAATGTCCCTGTCAGAACGGGGGCTGTCAACTGGTTCGTGGGTGCGCATTTTTTGCGGGTCGGATGCTTGCACGGGGAGGACGGCAGCCTCATCAACAACCTCTTCTATGACCGTCGGCGTGCATCCCCTCGCGGGCTTCGACAAGCTTCTGCACTACAAAGTGCCGGAAACCCTGCGCGCCCAAGTCGCGGTCGGCTCGCTCGTGCGCGTTCCCATTTTGAACCGCCAGCTTCTCGGCATCGTGGGCGAGATCAGCGAGCCGAAGGATTTTCCGGTGGACCGGCTGAAATCCGTGGCGGCCGTGGTCTATCCGTTTCCGGCCCTGCCGCCCGATCTGCTAGGGCTGGCCCGGTGGATGTCGGGCTACTACGCCGCGAAGCTCGACGGGATCATCGAGGCCATGCTGCCCGCCGCCGTGCGCAACGCCGCCAGCCTCAAGCAGGAGAAACTCCTCTCGGTCACCCGCCCGCTCGACGCCGAGGAACTCGCCGCGCTCACCAAACGCGCCCCGGCCCAGGCCAAGTTATACGCGTTCCTCGCCCAACAGTTTAAACCTCAAAAAAAATCCCTCGTCCTCTCCCGCCTCGACGTGACGGCCGCCGTGGTCACCGCGTTGGTGAAGCGGGGCTTCGTCCGCGAGGAGGAACGCCGCGTCGAACGCATCGCCTACTCCGACGACTGGTCCACCGGTGAAGTTGTCGCCTCGCAACCGCACCGGCTCAACGTTGAACAACAAGCCGCCGTCGATGCGCTCTCCGTCAAGATCACCGAGGGCAAATTCGGCGTCACGCTTCTCCACGGCATTACCGGCTCCGGCAAGACCGAGGTTTATCTGCGCGCTATCCACGACGCGCTCGCGGCGGGCGGTGGCGTAATCTTTCTCGTGCCCGAGGTCGCGCTCACGCCGCAGACCGTCGCCCGCCTGCGTGGGCGCCTCGAAGCCATCGCGCCCGACCACCGCTGCGTCGTCTGGCACAGTCATCTCAGCGAAGGCGAGCGCATCGACGGCTGGCTCGCGCTCGCCACCGGCGAGGCGCGCGTCGTGGTGGGCGCACGCTCGGCGATCTTCGCTCCCGTGCATAATCTTAAGCTCATCGTCGTCGATGAGGAGCATGAGCCCGCCTACAAGCAGGACGAGACTCCGCGTTACCACGGTCGCGACGTCGCCGTGATGCGCGCCAAGCTCACCGGCGCGCTCTGTCTGCTTGGCTCGGCCACGCCTTCGCTGGAGAGTTTTTCCAACGCCCAGGCCGGCAAATACGGCCTGCTCGAACTCAAGGAACGCGTGGACGCCCGCAAGCTCCCGCACATCGACATCGTGGACATGAAGATCGAGGTCATGCGCCAGCGCGGCTTCACCTCGCTCTCCGGCAAGCTCGTGGACGCGATGCACGACCGCTTCGCGAAGCGAGAGCAGACGATCCTCTTCATCAACCGCCGCGGCTACTCGTCGTCCATGCTCTGCACGAAGTGCGGCCACGTGGAGGAGTGTCCGCATTGCAGTATCACGATGACCTACCATCGTGCCGACGAGCGTCTGCGCTGCCACCTCTGCGCCCACGAACGCGACGCGCCCGCGCGCTGCCCGTCGTGCGGCGCGCCCGAGATCCGCTGGCGGGGCATGGGCACGCAGCGCGTCGAGGAAGCCGTGCGTCGCGTGCTGCCGAAGGCTCGCATCGAGCGCATCGACGCCGATACGATGTCCAAGAAAAACCGTTTCCGCGAACTCCTCTCCGAGTTCCGCGCGGGCAAGATCGACGTCCTCGTAGGCACGCAGATGATCGGCAAGGGCCTCGATTTCCCCAACGTCACCCTCGTCGGCCTCATCGACGCGGACATCTCGATGCACATCCCCGATTTCCGGGCCAACGAGCGCACCTTCCAGCTCCTCGTGCAGGTTGCGGGCCGTGCCGGCCGGGGCGACCGCGCGGGCGAGGTGATCGTGCAGACGTTCACGCCGCAGGCCGAGGCCATCCAGTTTTCGCGCCACGCGGATTTCGCGGGCTTCGCCGCGAGCGAGCTGAAGATGCGGAAGGATTTTCGTTACCCGCCGTATCGCCACCTCATCCACCACCTCTTTCGCGGACCGAGCGAGGAGAAGCTCAAGTTCTACACCGAGCAATGGGCGCGGCACGTGGAGAAAGCGCTCGGCGCGCGCGTCGAGCTGCGCGGCCCGGCCCCGTCGCCCATCGAAAAAATCAAAGACGAATACCGCTACCAAGTCTGGTATTTCATCGACGGTGTCACGCGGGTAATCGCCGATTTGAACGCGCTCCGCCTCGCCTTCGCCTGGCCCGACGACATCACGCAGGTGCTCGACGTCGATCCGGTGAACCTTAGCTAAGGTCGCCGGCGATTAGCACTCCACTCGCGGTGCTGCTCCGGGGTGAGAAACGTCCACGCGACCAGCCGGCTGTTTTTTTGGCCCTGGCTCATCGCGATTGTGCGAACATCCGCCGCACGCTCCATTTTGAGGGCGTGATAAATCGCGGGCAGGCTTCCGCGCTTCGACACGAGCGTCGTAAACCAGCGGCAGCGGTCGCCCAGCGGCACGCTCTGCGCGATCATCCGCCGCACAAACGCCGCTTCGCCGCCGGGGCACCAGAGCTCGTGGTTCCGGCCGCCAAAGTTCAGGACGGGTTTTTCCAACTTTCCGTCGTTTCCAGTCCCGAGATTCCTGAGTTTTCGCATGGTTCCTGCCGCCGCTTCCTTGGCCGAGGCGTGGAAGGGCGGGTTGCACAGCGTGAGATCGAATCGTTCGCCGGGGCGCACAACGCCTTTGAAAATATCTGACGCCGACGCCTGTAACCGGCACTCGATTTTGCCGGCGAGCACGGGGTTGGCGGCGACGATCTTGCGGGCCGAGTTGATCGCGACGGCATCGATGTCTGTGCCCACAAAGCGCCAGCCGTATTCGCGCACGCCTATGATCGGGTAGATGCAGTTGGCGCCGGTGCCGATGTCGAGCACCTTAGCCCCCGGCCGCTTGTCCTCGTCCAGCAGATCGGCCGCGTGATGGATGTAGTCGGCGCGGCCTGGAATGGGTGGGCACAGATAACCGGCAGGAATATCCCACCAAATCAGCCCGTAGTCGTGCCGGAGCAGAGCGCGGTTGAGTGTGGTGACGGCGACCGGATCGAAGAAGTCGATGGAGTCGCCTCCGAGCGGATGGGGAACGATGAACCGCGCTAGCTCGGGGCAACTCTGGATGAGGGCGGGAAAATCATACCGCGCCCGATGCCGGTTGCGCGGGTGGGGACCGTCCTTATTGAGCGCGGGAGCTTTAAGGGATGAATCCATCGGTGCGCCGCCCAAGAAGACCATTCGTTACCGGAAAGCGAGGGTGCTTTCGTAGGTTCTTCATGGATGAGGTTTTTAGCGGTTGTGCCGCGTAAATTGCCGACATATTAACGAGTCAGTGGCTATCGTAAAAGCTTTCCCCGAGCATCAACCCATCATTTTGATCGTTGACGACAACGCTGAGGCGCTCAGCGCGGCGGCGCGCCTGTTGCGGAAGGCGGGCTACGAAGTGGCCGAGGCTGGTGATGGTGCGGGGGCCCTCAGTCTGGTGCGGTCTATGCGGCCCGCCTTGGTGCTGCTGGATGTCGTCCTGCCTGATCTCTCGGGGTTGGATGTCATGCGGCAAATTCGCGCCGATCCTGCGCTGGTCGGTGTCTCCGTGGTGCTGCTCAGTTCGCTGCAGGCCGCGCCGGAGGAACAGACCGCCGGTCTGGATGCCGGAGCGGACGGTTATATCGCCCGGCCTATCGCGAACACGGAAATGCTCGCCCGCGTCCGCGCGCAACTGCGGCAGCACGACCTCATGGAGCGTCTGCGGGCGAGCGAGCACGCGTTTCGCACGCTGGCGGATTCGGGCCAGGCGTTTATCTGGACTGCTGGCCCTGACAAGAAATGCGACTACGTCAACCAGCCTTGGTTGACGTTTACGGGCCGCACCTTTGAGCAGGAGCGGGGCGACGGATGGGCCGAGGGGGTGCATCCGGATGATCTTGCCCGCTGTTTTGAAATTTATACCACCTCCTTTGACCGGCACGAGAACTTCAGCATGGACTTCCGCATGCGCCGCCACGACGGCGAGTTTCGCTGGATTCAAGACAACGGCACGCCGCGCTTCGATAGCCAGGGCAGTTTATAGGCTACATTGGCCATTGTCTGGATATCACCGAGAGCAAGCAGGCGTTCTGGCTGCTCCAAAAGAGCGAAGCCAATCTGGCTGCTTCCCAACGGATGGCGCAACTCGGAAGCTGGGAGTTGGATCTCGTGGATTTCCGTGATCTGACCCAAGGTGATTTGCGTTGGTCCGATGAAGTTTTTCGTATCTGGGGCCATGAACCTGGCGGCATCGAAGTTTCCTGCGCGAACTTTTTGGCGGCGGTTCACCCGGATGACCGTCGTCTGATCGACGATGCAGTGTCTGCCGCGCTACACGATAACCGCTCCTATGATTTGACCCACCGGATACTCCGGCCCGACGGTTCGGAACGCATCGTGCGCGAACTAGTCGATTTTCAGTTTGAGGAGGGTTCTGGGCGCCCTCTGCGTATGATCGGCACCGTGCAGGATATCACGGAACAGCGGCGAGCCGAAGAATCGCTGCGCCTGCTCAATTCCGTCGTGCTTCAATCCAGCGAATCCATCCTAATAACCGACGCGGAATTCGCTGCGCCCGGGCCGAGAATCATTTTCGCCAATCCCGCCTTTACCCAGATGACCGGCTACTCGGCGGAGGAGGTCATTGGGAAAACGCCCCGGATATTGCAGGGGCCGCGCACGGAAAAAACCGTATTGCGCCGGCTCCGGAAAAATCTCGAAGAGGGCGCGCTGTTTCAAGGCGAGACCATCAACTATCGTAAGGACGGCACGCACTATAACCAGGAATGGCGGGTCGCGCCCATTCGCGATTCCGCGGGCAAGATCACGCATTATGTGGCCATTCAGCGCGACATCACCGAGCGCAAAAAGATCGAGGCCCGCATTCAGGAACAGGCAACGTTCATTGACCAGGCGCATGACGCGATCATCGTGCGCGATCTTGATCATCGTGTCGTTTTTTGGAGCAAAGGAGCGGAGAGGCTTTACGGATGGACCGCCGCAGAGGCAGTCGGGAGCAGGTTCGACAGCCTCCTCCACGTGGATCAGACGAAGTTTGACGACGCCATCCGGGCTATCCGCGAGAAAGGGAAGTGGAATGGCGAAATCGAGAAGGTTGCCAAGGGTGGCATCAAGGTGATCAGCGACGAAAGCTGGACGCTGTTGCGGGATGCCGAAGGCCTGCCCAAATCCATCCTCTCGATCGACTCCGACATCACGGAGAGAAAAAAGATCGAGCTGCAGTTCCTGAGAGCGCAGCGACTAGAAAGCATCGGCACCCTCGCCGGCGGCATCGCGCACGATCTCAACAACCTGCTCGCGCCCATCGTCATGGGCGTCGATCTGATCAAGCAATACGATCCCAACCCGCGCATTCTTCCTGTGATCGAAAACATAGCGCGCAGCGCGAAACGAGGCACCGACCTCGTCAAGCAGGTGCTGTCGTTTGCCCGAGGGATCGAGGGAATCCGGAGCTCACTACAAGTCCGCACGATCATCCGGGAGGTCGAGTCCATAGCCGCGAGCACTTTCCCCAAGAACATCGATATTCGAACCGATGTCGCGCCGGATATATGGCTGGTCACGGCGGACCCTTCCCAGATCAACCAGGTGTTGCTCAACCTCTGCGTAAACGCACGTGATGCCATGCCGGACGGCGGGCGCTTGGAGTTGACGGCAACGAATATGGAAATCGACGAGCAGTATGCCATCATGGACCGTGGTGTGGTCCCCGGCCGGTATATTGCGCTTCAGGTGGCCGACAACGGCTGTGGCATGCCCAAGGAGGTGGTCGACCGCATTTTTGAACCGTTTTTTACCACGAAGGAAATTGGCAAAGGCACGGGACTGGGGCTTTCGACGGTGACAGGCATCGTGCGCAGCCACGGAGGTTTCGTGAATGTTTACAGCGAACCCGGCAAGGGTAGCGTGTTCAAAGTTTACCTGCCTGCGCTCGCGGATGGAGCCGGGGAGGACGCCCCTGATTCCAAGTCCGGCGTGCTTCCGCGCGGCAACGGCGAACTGATTCTGGTGGTGGACGATGAGGTTTCCATCCTTGAGATCACCAAGCAGACGCTGGAGACGTTTGGCTACAAGGTCATGACGGCCGAAGATGGCGCGCAGGCGATCGGTCTCTATGCAATGAAGCAAGAAACAATCGCGGTGGTGCTCACGGATATGATGATGCCGGTGATGGGCGGCCCCGCGTTGATCGCGGCTTTGCATCGTATCAATCCGGCGGTGCGCATCATCGCCGCCAGCGGCATCGCTAGCAATGCAAACGCCGTTCGCGCCGCTTCGGCGGGCGTGAAACATTTTCTGGCCAGGCCCTACTCGGCTGAGGCCATGCTTAAAGTATTGAAGACAGTGCTCGGAGAAAAAACCGGGGGAGGTTCCAGTCGTTCACCCCTGTAAGCGTTCCGAGAACGAGGATACTTATAATTATTTCCAAGCCCTAGCATAACCGCGTCCATGAAAACCATCCTTGTGATCGACGATGACGAGCCGATCCTCGCGATCTACGGCATGACCTTGGAAAACGCCGGTTATAGGGTGCTAACCACCACATCCGGAGCGGAGGGTGTTCATCTCGCCCGGAGTAACCTTCCCGATCTGATCCTTTGCGACATCAACATGCCCGGCATGGACGGGCGGAACGTTCTCCGGTCGCTTCGGGATGATGCCGAGGTGGGGGCCAAGCAAATCGTGCTGATGGCGGGAAACACCGGCGCCATCACACTTCGCGAAGTCATGGAGATGGGGGCGGATGACTTTCTCGCCAAGCCGTTCGACAGCGAAGCGCTGCTCCGTTGCGTCGAGGCCCGTCTGCGTCGAGGTCAGATTCACCAGCGCGTCGAGGACCGGATATTTATGGGGCTTCGCTGCAGACTGCGGTCAACGCTGCCCCACGAACTCTTCACACCGCTAGCCGGCATGCTTGGCTTGGTCGAAGTGCTCCGTGGCGATTGCCACCAGATGAAACCGCAGGAGATCGCGGAGTTACTCGAAGAAATAGACCATTCGGGCTGGCGACTCCATCGCACGTTGAAGAACTTTCTGTTCGCCCTTGATTTGGAAGACGAACCAGAGATTCGGGACACGCGCGCGCCAGTCGTTCCGGCCGAAAGCGTCCGTCTTTCAATCGCGGGCGGCGTGGAGATGGCCATCAACCGGCACAAGCGGCAGCCGGACCTTGTTCAACAGATCGAAATCTGCGATTTGTTGGCATATGAGCAGGATGTTGCCGTCATTGCGGAGGAGTTGGTGGACAATGCCTGTAGCTTTTCGCACCGGGGTGATTCCATACAAGTGCGCTTCAGTTCCGACGGAACCCTGTGTGTGACGGATGTGGGCCGAGGAATGACCGCCGAACAAATCCGGAGGATAGGGATAATCCGCCAGTTTGATCGCAAACAATACGAGCAGCAGGGGCTTGGGCTGGGACTGCTAATCGTCCAGAAACTTGCGACCAAGTGCGGTGCAAAGTTAATCTTGGAAAGTCAGGTAGGAGTCGGGACTACCTGCAGCGTGAAGTTTACCAAAGAATAACAGGGAAGAGCTTCTGTTTTGCGTGTTATGCCAAGACCTGCATTATGATTAGTATTAACTGTGACAAACGTCGCGGGCATAAACTCCCTGCCGAAGGTGACGGCCCTCGTGATCGGCACCCGGGCCGACGATGTGTCTGGGAAAGCCTCAAGTGAGCATGGTTCGACTGATTTAGTGGCTCCTTCGGCTCGACCTGCGCGCCAGAACTATCACAGTCCGTTTTATCTTAATCCCATATGGCTGCCTCTACCTCTGTTGATCTTGATTCGGTATCGGTGCCTTTCAATCGGTTCTTCCAGCGTGGCGTCGGCTCGTGCCACGCCTACCTGACGCTCCGCGAGGATTTCCGCGAGCACGTGCGTCTGGCGCAAAACGAGATCGGCTTTGGCGGTATCCGCTTCCACGGGATTTTCACCGAATACGTCGGCGTGGTTCACAACGGCGAGGATGCCGACGGGCCCAAGCTCAACTTTCAAAACGCCACCAAGATCTACGAATTCTTCGTCGAGCAGGGCATGAAGCCCTTTGTCGAACTCGGGTTCATGCCCGCCCGCCTCGCGAGCGGGCCGCAGACGATTTTTGATTATCGCGGCAATATCACGCCACCGAAAGACTGGGCGCAGTGGACACGCCTCGTGCATCGCTTTGTCGCCCATCTTGTGGGCCATTTCGGGATCGCCGAGGTGCTCACCTGGCATTTCGAGGTCTGGAACGAACCCGATCTGCATAATACGTTTTGGACCGGATCGATGGAGGACTACTTTCAGCTCTACGAAGAGACCGCCCGCGCGGTGAAGTCGGTGGACGCACGTCTGCGCGTCGGCGGCCCCGCCACGTCCAAGACCATGTGGGTGCCCGACCTACTCGCGTTTTGCGCGAAGCAAAAGGTGCCGCTCGATTTCATCTCCACTCACCACTACTGTGTGGATGCCGATCTCGTTCAGGGCGTGCCGGAAGGCCCGATGTATTATCGTGGAATGAAAGGCATGGTCGGTGACGTTGATCGCGTGCGCGCTCAGATCGCCGCCTCGGCTTTTCCAAGCGCCGAGTTGCACTTCACTGAATGGAATTCCTGCCCAGCCCACGAAGATGTTTACGGCAAGGACACGGCGTTCACTGCGGCCTTCGCGCTCCAGACTATTAAGGAGGTTTCCGGCAAGGTGGACTCCTACATGTGGTGGACGGTGAGCGATATTTTCGAGGAGAGCGGTCTCAGCCTGCGTCCGTTCACCGGCAAATACGGCCTGGTCAACCAGCACGGCATCAAGAAGCCCGTGTTTCATGCCTTCCGGTGGTTGGCGCGGCTTTACGATGAGGAAATCCCACTGGCCCACGCCTCGGCGCGGGCGACTCGTTCGACGCAGGGTGACGTGCGCATTCTCGCATGGAACCTGCCCGAGGTCATCGAGACCGATCTCGGAGGCGGCGATTGGAAGACCAGGGGAGCGACGCGGGCTGATGCGTTTTCACTGAAGGGGCTCAGCGGCCGCTACCGTGTGCGCGTGTTCACGGTGGACGACCAGCGGGGCAACGCACTCCACGCATGGCGGTCGATGGGATCGCCCGATTATCCGAAGGCCGCCGAGATCACGGCGCTGAAGGCCGCTGCCGAGCCTGTCTGCCTGCGCGACGAGGTGCTGGAGATCAATGGCGCGTTCACGCTTACCCAGGAACTGGCACCCTGCGCGCTGGTGTGCTGGGAGCTTGATCGCGTGTGAGTGGCGAGATGGATTTACCGCCTGTGGACCACGCCCTGCGCCTGATTGTTCTTTCGGTGAAGTCCTTCCTATCTGTGCTTGCAGCGGTAGGTTCCATGATCTGGTCCGCGGCAGGAGCCGGTTGTAGCGCAGCCAAGTTTGCCGGAAAAACCACAGTCGCAGCCGTATCGGTTACGACGACGGTGGCTGCCACGGCCGTGCGGGGCACCGGCAAAATCGCCTTGGCGGCAGGCAGCGTGTCGGTCGATGCGGCCGAGACGGGGATCAAGATGGCTGCAAAATTTTCCAAGCGGGGCGCGGTGGTTTTTTTTGATCAACACGCGGGCGTCTTGGGCGAATTGTCGTGGAAGAAAGACCTGACTTTGATGGCCGCCGCTCAAATGTCCGGCCTGAGTCCGGCGGTCCAAGCCATGCGTTTGATTCGCGCCGGTCGGGCCATTGAGACCGGTCATCATCTGGACAAAGTGCTGCTCGCCCCGGGCGACGTAGTTGAGATTATTTCTCTGATAAAAAACACGCCATCTAGGCGGGCCGGATTCTCCGCCTTGAGATCGACTACGGTGTAGCCGGAAACATGCGCACGGGGACGTGCACTTCGTAGCGTTTGAGAAACGCCGGCATGAAAGGACTGTTCCAATAAACACCGTAGGCGTCACCGATGACCGTGAGGTCGGGACGGGCCGCCACCCAGGCGAGCACGATCTTGCGAGCTTCTTCGAAGTGTTCGCGTGAATAGCCGCCACGCCCGCCGTGGCTGGCGACAAGTTGTTCGGGCCGCTTCAACACGACCACGCCTTCGGGGACAGGCGTCTTTGCAGGCGCAAGATCGGTCTCGGCCTTGGGTTGTCCGTCCGCGCCGATCCAGAAATACATCGCGCTGGTGTTACCCGGATGCGACTCGACCGGCGTGGTCATGGAGATGTCTTTGCGCTGGATGTAGCGAAAGAGAGGGCGGAAGAGGTCGCCACTTTTTTCAAAGTAGTCGCCCTTGGCCTCGCTGCGCACGAGCAGGCCGGCGGGGAGGGTCTTCAGTTCCGTGATGCCGGACGCAGTCGGCGAGAAGGCAGGGGAAGCAGACATGGCGGCAAAGGTGATGAAAAACACCGCGAAGAGCGGAAGAAAACGGCGCATAGGTCATGTTGTCGGTCGTCCACTCTATGGCAACCGTTGGGGTTGGATACCGTGAAACGCGGACGATTGCGGCGGGGTAGGGTTGTGCCCCATATTTTTATGGAGCCGGTGTGGCTAATCTTCCGTCATGAACATTCTCCTTCTGGTCGTGGTCCTGCTGCTCTTATTCGGTAGCGGTGGCTTTTATGTTGGCGGTCCGGCCGTGGGCGGCGGCGGCATCGGCTTGATTCTGCTCATCGTGCTGATTGTTTACTTAATGGGTGGATTCCGGCGGAAGTAACTTAAACGCGAGGTCGCAGCTAACTGCTGACGCCCGTTGACCCGACTTGGGAAATGCGGGAGAACGGGTGATGGGATTGAAAATCAAATGGAGCGATGATCGCGTGCGCGGAACGACCACGGCCTTGCTGCTCATCTGCCGCGACCGGCTGTGTCGGGGTGAAACGGATGACCTGATCGCCGCATCCTTGGCCGACTACCGAAACGATCCCGCCGGCTACAAGGAAAACAAAGCCGCGTGGCCCGACGTGAACGACATGGCTCCGTTTAAGAATCCGCAGCACACGGCGTATTACAAAAATCTGGTCTCGGCCGTCGAGGGACTCCTCAGGAAATTCGTCGAAGGAAAACGTCAGTTCAACAGCCTGACCGAGCTGGATAACTACCTGGTTTTCACTCTCCAAAACGTGCGTTGAACGGGTCACGTCGCCGAGACGCGATTACGATTGCAGGGTATGGGGGGAACACGCAGCAAAAACGACATGATGGATGCGGCAAGCGGCAACTACCTCGGGCAAAATCAACGATGTCTTGGGTCAGGGTGTTCTCTCGGTGATTTTCCAGGCGGCGAAATCGTAGGTGCGAATGGTTTTCCCGTCGGTGATCGTGAGCGGACCGTCCGGGGTTTTTTGCGAGGTCCAAGGGCTTTCGGAAGTCGGCCATGTATTGTAATCAATCGTCGAGCCGTTGACGGCATCGGGGCCGTTAAAGGTGCATTCGACGGTGTCGCCGTGACGGTTGCGGTAGAGGGCGACGGGCGCTTCGCCGGTAAGTTTGAGGGCACTTTTGGCGAGCAGGGTTTCGCGGAATTTGGCGAGTTGTTCGGCGGGGGTTTTACCGGGGAAGTCGGCGGGTTGCGCGGTTTCGATGGCGAGTGCGCAGGCGGGAGCTTTGACGCGGAATTCCGAGTCGCCGGCGCGCGGTTTGGAGGCCGGAGCATTGATGCCGGCGGCGGGATTCCATTGAAAGGGTTGGGAGGCGGTGACGGCGATCAACACGCTGCCGTAGTGCAGGTAGATGCGGCCGGAGGACTCACTGTCGTTGATCATGGCGCGGTGCCCGCCCGGAACGTAGCCGAGTGCGTAGGGGAAACGGTTGTCTGGTGCGATTCGGAAGACGAAAAGCAGGCTGTCGCGCGCGAGGATCTCCTGCTCGAACGGGCGCACGCCGTGGGTGTGAAGGCCCATGCCGCCGGCTTCATCGGCGGCGGGGTTGGTGATCCAGAGATGGCTGCCGTGCGCGGGATCCGGATCTTCCCACATCACGCCACACGGGTAGCTTTGCCCCTGCCAAGGGCGGCCGCCGATCTTGGCCGAGCGGGAAAACAGCACATAGTCGTGGTTGACGTAATGGTTGAGGGCCCAGCCGTTGATGAGCGCGCGGTAGGAATACGGCGCGGCGCGGTCGGTGGCGGCGGTCTCGATCAATGCGGGCGCGCGAAATGCGCTCACGGCGGCGGAGGCGGCCGTCTTGGCGTGCGTCATGCCGGGGGTGACGCCGCCGAAGTATAGCCAGGGCAGCGTGGCGACGCCCCAGGGCTGCTGGCACTCGGTGTCGGGGTAGGAACGGGGCGCAAAGGCGGCGAGGTGTCCGCGCAGCCAGGCCGGGGCGAGTTGCACGAGGCAGATTTCATAGGCGATGCGCGCGCGGGCGGACATGGCGGGGTCTTTTGCGCAGTCGGCTAACGTGAGCAATGGCAGGACGTTTTGGGCGCCGTAAGGCCGGGAAGCGAACTCGCCCGGACCGCCTCGCACGGTGGCGGCGATGATGTAGTCGAGGTATTTTTCCCCGGTGGGATCGCCCTTGGTGAACGACGTGCCCCAGACTTGTCCCGGGGTTTTGGACTTTTCCGTCATGAGCTTGATGTAGGGATCCGCAGTGGTGAAATACGTATCCGCGTGGAAGGTGTCCGGCCCCCACACCTGAGTGGCGAGATAACGGGTCATGGCGGCCATAATCTTGTGGTTGCTCGTAGAGAGTTTTGCGTAAAACACGCCGCCCGTGTAGATACTGCGGTAACGTTCTTTGGTCGCCGCATCCATGAGCTTTTCAAAGCGGATGTAGCAATCGATGCCGGGCCAGACGAGGAAGCCAGTGTTGCCGCCGTGCATCCAGCGGTTGATTTTGTTGCCGGGCACGAGTGAATCGAGGCCCTTGTTTACTGAGACGAGCGCTTCCGTGTTGCGTCCGAGGGCGAAGAGGCATTCGGCCCGCATGAACTTGTCGCTGCCATCGTCGGCAAAGGCTGCGAGCAGCGCGGTTCGCCGACCCTCGAAGGTTGCCATGGCGACTTGGGCCTCAACTCCTGAATTTAGGGTATTCGGAAGCGCTTCGTTCGACGAATTCTCATCGGTAATGGGGAGGGGTTGGGTTTTCTCATCTGCAAAAATCGCCGGAGTTGGAACGAGTGATGCGCCCGCAATCAGCAGCAGGGAAATACGGAGCAGGGGGTATAAATAATCCATAAACGTGACCAAGCTGGTAGAAGCTTTAGTTAAGTCCTGCAACCCTCCGCCGCCAGCCGTATTAGGCCAGCGTTAATCTGCTTTGCGTCCTTTCGAACATCTTGCAGCAAGGAATCCTTTGTGTTTGCAAAGGATCGCAGGCAACGACCCGGTGTTTAAACAGCGCCCCAAACAATAGGGGTAATCCGAGCAATAAAAATCCCTCATCACATATAGAGATGAGGGATTGAAACTGGCGGGATGAACGGGACTCGAACCCGCGACCTTCTGCGTGACAGGCAGACGCTCTAACCAGCTGAGCTATCACCCCGGAAATGAGGAAAGAGGGCGAACGTAGAATCCGCAGACCTACTGTCAAGCGTCGTTTCGGTTCAAATTACCGCGAAGTTTCGTCATACGGTTAACTCAGGCGCGCAACCGTCCCACACGCGCTGCCAGATATCTTTTTCCCCTTTCAAACCCAGGGAAAGAAGTCTTGCAGCGATCTCTGTCTGGGAGGGTTCCATGACTTTGTGCTTGGGGTCGGCGGGGAGCGATGGCTTCAGGCGACGCGTGAGTGCCCAGCACGCCCATGCGCGTGCGCGTCGCAGTTCTCGTCTAGGTTCGTTCATGCGATCCGCGTAATGTTGAAAATGCACGCGGGGGTTGCCGATGAAGACGCCTGGAGGGGTGCGCGATAAAAACCAAGCCATTGCGGCATATGGAACGGGGTAAAGATTCAGGATCGAGTCATTGTCGTGCAAATCCGCGCCCATGGCTCGGTCCAGACATAAAATACCTCGAGCCGCGTAGCCGTGCTGCCACAGGTAGTGTCCGTATTCGAGGGTGGTGTGATAAAAGCCGGCGCCGCGATCTTCTTTGTGCGCGTCAAATACCCGCCAGTCCATTCGCGCACGAGGCGCGGGCAAGTGCGGGCAGGGAGGAAGAGGCATGCTCATCAAGTTGTATCGCTGACGTCGCGGCGGGAATGGGTCAATCCCAGCGGGGTGCTTTGCCCTTGTCGGAGCTGGCTCGCGCCGCTAACGCTCGAAGCGTTCTGCAAGGGCGCCCGTAGCTCAGCTGGATAGAGCACCTGCCTTCTAAGCTGGTGGTCGTGGGTTCGAATCCCGCCGGGCGCGCCATTTGGGCCAAATTATATTTTGGCTGTTGCTAGAGTCGCAAAAAGTTTGAGTTTAAAACGCATGGTCAAAATCACCGGCGAATACCAAGGGGATCTGCACTGCCTCGCC
>JANXRL010000094.1 GCA_025352985.1 Verrucomicrobiota bacterium | reverse complement strand
GGCCTGCTTGGAGAGCACCAGAGTGATGCCGTAGTGGCGGGTGAGCTGGTTCATCACATCGACACAAGGCGAGAGCAGCTCGGGCTTGATGAGCTGGGCTTCGTCGAGGATGACAACACTGTTGACGAGATTGTGAAGCTTCCGGCAGCGGCCGGGTTTGGCGGCGTAGAGGGACTCAAAAAACTGGACGTTGGTGGTGACGATGATCGGGGAGTCCCAGTTTTCGGAGGCGAGGCGGGTGCGCTGGGTTTCTTTTTCCGGGGCGAGGTTGCTGTGGTGTTCGATGACGTTTTCCTGCCCAAAAATATCTGAGAAGATTTTCGCAGTTTGCTCGATGATGCTGGTGTAGGGGATGACGTAGATGATGCGCGTCTTGCCGTGCCGCATCGCGTGTTCGAGGGCGAAGGCCATCGCTGAGAGCGTCTTGCCGCCGCCGGTGGGGACTTTGAGCGAGAAGAGGCCAGACGGCTGTTGCGCGGCGGTGCGGCAGGCGGTAAGAATGCGTTGGCGGAGCCGGTTTACCGGGGTGTCCGCAGCGCGGGCGGCGAAGCCCGACATGTAGTCGTCGAAGAGGACCTTGAGCGAGGCCAGCGGGAGGAACGGTTGCGCACGTTCCATCGCCATCTGGCGGTTCATGAACGCCTCGGTGTCGAGGTAGTCGGCGTCCACCAAACACGAGAAAAGCATGCGCATCCAAAGATGGAGATTGGCCGGATGCTTGGCGAAGGCGGGCGGGATGTTTTTCAGGAGGCGCGCCAGCACGGAGACCGCCTCGGCTCGGATGCGGTCATAATTGTCTCTCCCTTCTTCCATGCGGATGGAGAGCGCGGCGTTGCCGGTGTCGCTCGCATGCCAGTCAGGCAGGCCGGCGTGATGGCCAGCGATCAGGTAGGCGAGGATGCGGCCGATGCACGGGCCCAGTTTTTCTTCCGCGCACGCGGCACCGGCGGAGGAATGGTTGACTCGACCGGAGTCATACGCGGAGTCGTCGAGGCCGTTTTCGCGGAGGAGGTAGCCTTGAAAGGCCGAATCCAATTTGCCGAGGTCGTGGAGCCACGCGGCGTTGTGCGCCCAATCTGCAGAGGAAAACTTTGCGGCGAAAACTTTGGCTTGGTCGGCGACACCGGAAGAGTGGGACTCGAATGACTGCCACTCTTTTTGTGGATGCTCCGGCAGACTATGTGCGTAACAGGCCATGGTTACGCGATCTGGATCATCGGGGTGATCGCGACCCGAGGGGAGATCGGCAGACTATATGCGAAAATGCACAATCTGTTTTTAAATGGTCACTCACGACATGTGTTGTCCATGTCAAAATTGCGTAAAGTTTCATTTTGACCGTAGGTTTTTGAACAGAAAACGGGGCAATGGTCGGTGGACCGTTACCCTGTGGGGAGAATCGGACTGGGGCTGGGCTCATGTGTCGGGAGCGGGCGTGGGCTTCTTTTTCTCGGGTGGGGGGAACATTCGACGTGGCTAACGTTCGTCTAAGCAAGGTGGATATCGGGCTGGTTCGAAGGGGTGATCGGGGGCTCTGTGTTTATCGGGGAGTTTGGGTTTGGGGTGCTTGGGAAGTATTCCATCGCGAGATGGCGGGGTTGGGGGGGAGCGCCGGGCGTAACCGATGATTTTGAACGGAGAAGATCGGGAAGATCTTCACAGACTATACGCGCCGATGGATTGGAGGCGGCCGCGGACTTTTAGGATGCCGCGGTCGGTGAAGGTGTCGGCCACTTCGGCGGGGAGGCGGATTTTTACCTGGTCGCTCACCAGAATACTCGTCGTGAAATCCTTGTTCATCGTCTCCAGCCGCGCAGCGACGTTCACAGTGTCGCCCATCACGCAGTATTTCATGCGGGAGGCGCAGCCGATGTTGCCCGCCACCAGCGGGCCGGTGTGGATGCCGATGCGCAGCTCCACGCGGTCGATGCCGAGGAGCTGCCAGCGGGCGGCGAGGCCCTGGGCTTCCCATTCGCCGTTGAGGCGGGTGAGCTTCTGGCGCATCTGGATCGCGCACTGGACGGCTTGGTGGGCGTGATTGGCCAGCGGGAGCGGCGTGCCAAAGGTCGCTATGATGCCGTCGCCGGTGAAATCGAGCAGGCAGCCCTGGTGCGCCTCCACGATAGCGCTCATGGCGGCGAGGTATTCGTTGATGAGGGCGATGACTTCGGGCGCGCTCAGGCTTTCGCTGATGCGGGTGTAGTTGCTCAGGTCGCAGAAGAGGACGGTGGCGACGCATTCGACGCCGCCGAGCGCGGGCAGTTTGCCTTCTTTCAGGAGGGACTCGGCCAGCTCGCGGCTCACGTAGAGGCCGAAGGTGGCGCGGAGGCGTTCGCGGTCGCCGAGCTGCTGCGCCATGGTGTCGAACTCGTCGGCGAGGAGGCCGAACTCGTCGCGCCGCCGGGTGTGGAGGCAGTGGTGGGGGCGTCCGTCGGCGAGGTCGGAGGCGGCCTGGAGCACGCGGGAAAGCGGTTGGTGAACCTGCTTTCGCACGAAGGCGGCGAGGACGAAGATGGCGATGGCCGCGACGCCGAAGACGATCACGCAGAACTTGACGACTTTCCAGCGGGTTTCCTCCAGGCGCACGGCGAGCACGTCGATGCCGACGATGCCGATCACGCGGCCGTCCTTGAGGCGGAGCGGCGCGTAGGAGGACTGGGTCTGGCCGAAGTCATCGCCGTAAACGCGGTCTTCGATGGCGACGTGGTCGAAGCCTTGGAGCATGAAGGGCAGGCCGGTGGCGTCGTAGAGTTCGTCTTCCTTGGCGACGCGGCTGGTCTTGGAGGCGTCGATGAGGAAGCGGAGGATGCCCGGTTTATCGGTGGGCAGGAGGATGTAGATGGAGTCGATGTCGGGCTCGTGATCGACGATTTGCTTCAGGCGGTCGCGCAACGCCTGCACGGCGGGGGTGAGCCGTTTTGTTTCGGGCGAATCCTGGGCCACGGCGTTGGCGTCGATGGTTTGGGAGAGGGAGATCGCGAGGCTTTGCAGGCGGCTCTCGAAGGAATCCATCTTGGCCTCGACGATGGACTGGTAGGCGAACAGGCCGGCGGTGATGACGATGAGCAGCGCGGTGCCGCCGAAAATCAGGGCGATGCGGAAATCAAACCGTCGCCACTACGGCAGGCTGAATGGAAGGGCTTCGGGAGCTTCTCGAGTGCCAGTTATTGTCAAGATGAGCCTGGGGGAGAGCTTTGCGCCCGTTCAATCTGTCGATAGCGTGCGGACGGAAACCGTCGCTTGCCAGCGGACGCGGGACGCGCAAACTTCGATCTTTCCATGAGCAACGCGGTCAAAATCTACGACACTACCCTGCGCGATGGCACGCAGGGCGAAGGCATCAGCTTCTCTGTTACCGACAAACTTCTCATTACTGAGAAGCTCGACCAGTTCGGCGTGGATTACATCGAGGGCGGTTTCCCCGGCTCCAACCCACGTGACATCACTTATTTTCAAGAGGCGCGCAAACTGAAGCTCAAGCACGCCAAGCTCGCCGCCTTCGGCTCCACCCGCCGCGCCGGCGTCAAGGCCTCCGAGGACGCCCAGCTCAAGACGCTCCTCGACAGCGGCATGCCGGTGACGACCATCGTGGGCAAAACCTGGACGCTCCACGTCACCGAGATCCTGCGCACTACGCTGGCAGAAAACCTCGCGATGATCGAGGACTCCGCCCGCTACCTCACCGCCCAGGGCCGCGAGGTGATCTACGACGCCGAGCATTTCTTCGACGGCTACCGCGCCGATCCCGACTACGCCCTCCGCACCCTCGCCGCCGCGATCAATGGCGGGGTGACCAACCTTTCGCTGTGCGACACCAACGGCGGCACGCTAGTCGATGACTTCAAGACCATCGTCGCCCGCGTCGTTTCGGAATTCGGCGCAGACAAAGTAGGCGTGCATTGCCACAACGACAGCGGTCTCGGGGTGGCGCTCTCGCTCGCCGGCATCGGCGCGGGTGCGACGCTCGTGCAAGGCACCGCCAACGGCTACGGTGAGCGCACCGGCAACGCCAATCTCTTCACCATTCTCCCGAGTCTTTTTCTCAAGATGGGCCGCACCGCGCACTGCGCGCAGAACCTCGGCCAGTTGCGCGAGCTCGCGCTCTACTTCGACGAACTCGCCAACCTGAAGCCCGACACCAAGGCGCCCTACATCGGCGCCTCGGCCTTCGCGCACAAAGGCGGACTCCACGCCAACGCCGCGCAAAAGGTGAAGTCCTCCTACGAGCACATCGATCCGTCCCTCGTGGGCAACCGCACGCGCGTGCTAGTGTCCGACATGGCGGGCCGTTCCAGCATCGCGATGAAGGCGAGGGAACTCGGCTTCGCCCTCGACGAGAAAGATCCGGCGATGAAGACTCTCATCGACGAATTGAAGGAACTTGAGTTCAAGGGCTACGAGTTCGAGGCGGCCGACGCTTCGCTGAAGCTTCTCATCGCCCGCGCGCTCGGGCAGGCGAAGACATTTTTCGAGGTCGAGGGCTATCGCGTGAGCGTGGAGCGGCGCGGGGCCGAGTCCGTGTCCGAGGCGACCGT
>JANXRL010000021.1 GCA_025352985.1 Verrucomicrobiota bacterium | reverse complement strand
CCGACCAAGCCGCCGACGGAGTATTTGGAGCCGGAAACCGAGCCGGTCGCGTAGGCGTTCGTGATCGTGCCAGAATCATTGTAGCCGACCAAGCCGCCGACGTAGTCGCCGGAGCCGGAAACCGAGCCGGTCGCGTAGGCGTTTGTGATCGTGCCAGAAGAACTGAAACCGACCAAGCCTCCGACCGTGCTTCCACCGACAATCAAATTATTAATCAGCCCGATATTTTGCACCACCGCGCTTCCCTCGATAAAGCCAAACAGTCCTACATTGTCCGAATCAGGCCGGTTGATCGTGAGACCGGTGATGGTGTGACCCAAGCCCTCGAAAGCGCCATTAAAGCGGCTGTCGTCTGAACCGACAGGGGCAAAACCCGCACCGGTGTTCCAATCGACGGTGCCGGAGGCGTCTATGTTTGAACCCAGCGCGTAGTGGCCGGCGAGGTCACCGTTCATGCCCTGCAAGTCGGTGCCCGTGGTGCTGCCTTCGGCGCCGAGGCTGTTAATGACCGTGTAGGTCACGAGACTGCCCGTCTCGCCAATCTGCAAGGTGGGCGCCGCGCCGGAGAGGGTGATCGCATGGCCGTTGAGCACGTAGCCCGCGCCGGAGCCGTAGCTGAGAACGAGCCCGGCGTGGTCGCCGGTGGCGGTGAGCGGGGCGTTGAAAATAATGCTGCCGAGCGCGGTGAGCGTGAGCGTCGTGTCGGCGCTCCAGGAAACAGCGTCGTTGACGTTGAGATTGCCGGAGGCGGCCTCGATGGGGACGTTGTTGTCGGCCAGCAGGGTCGAGAGGGCCGTGCCGGTTATATCGCCGCCGGAGGCCGCGATGGTGAAATCAACCGGATCAATCAGCCACGTGCCGGTTTTGCCGGAGGCGGCGCGAGTAGTGATCTTGGCGGAATCAGCCACGGTGACTTTCGCGGCGGAGGTCTCGATGAAGCCGCCGTTGCCGGCGGTCGGGGCGGAGGCGTCGAGGATGCCCGCAACGGTGGTGGTGCCGGCCTTCATGCCGCCGAGAAGCTTGATGACGCCCTTGTAGTTCTCGATCGTCTGCGCCTGCACGACGCCGGTGTTGTTGACCACACTGGCGATGAGGCTGTCGCGCGCGCCGGCGCTCATGAGCACCATGCCGCCGTCGGCACGGATGAGCTGCTTGTTCTCGGTGAGGGCCGCGACGGTGTTGCTGTCCACGGTGAGGGAGACGAGCCGGTCGCCGGAGAAGTCGAGCGTCACTTGGTTGCCCGCGCCAAGGGCGACAGTGCCGAGGCGGGCGGTGATCACGCCTTGGTTGCTCACGCTGCCGCCGAGGAGCGCGATGTAGCCGCCGTCGGCGGCGGTGAGCGTGCCTTGGTTGACGACGCTGCCGCCCGCGCCGGAGAAGGTCTTGCCGTCGGCCGCGAGGTCGAGGGTGGAGGCGACGAGGCCGCCGACGTTCACCTGCGAACCGGCGCCGAAGAGCACGCCGTTGGGGTTGATGAGGAAGACCTGGCCGTTGGCGTTGAGCTTGCCGAGGATCTGGGTGCCGTTCACGTCGTGGATGCGGTTGACCGCGACCGACGAGGCGGAGGGCTGCACGAAGTTGACGGTCTCGGCCGCGCCGATGTTGAAACTGTTCCAGTTGAGCCCGAGGCGGGCGCTGCTCTGGTTGATGGTGGTGACGGCGCCCGCTTGGGAGATCGTGCCGCTGCCGCCGGTGACGACCCCGCCGGCGGGGAGCGCGTAGGCCGAGGGGCCGGCGGCGAGGATGCAGGCAAGAAAAGACGAGAGGGCAAAGTCCGAGAACTTGGACTGACGAACACGAGTGGAAGCCTTGGAGTAACCTGCTGCGGTGAAGCTCATAAGGGGGAAAGCTTCCAAGTTAAACGATTTCAACAAGCTAAATATTTAAAGTTTTTTAACAAATATCATAAATTCACCTTATCGCCATATATGCCACCGCACCGGGCGGTTCACGTTCACGGTATGTCTCCGACCTTGTCCTGCCGCCGCCGTGCCGCTGTTACTCATAGCAGGCACCATGAACGCCCGTCCCCTCATCATCGGCCACCGCGGCGCCTGCGGCTACGCGGCGGAAAACACCCTCGCCTCCGCCGCCCTCGCCCACGCCCAAGGCGCCGATCTCGTCGAACTCGACGTCATCCTCAGCCGCGACGGCAAACTCGTCGTCTGCCACGACCTGCACCTCGACGACCTCACCGATGTCACCACGCGTTTCCCCGGTCGCGCCCGCGCCGACGGCGCGACCTATGCGCTCGACCTAGACTGGACCGAATTACACACGCTGCAAGTCGGCCCGCGCCGCGACGGCACGCCTGCCCCGCGCGTTTTCCCGACGCAACCTCTAGCCACCCTCGATGAACACCTCGACCAACTCGCCGCCCTCAACCGCACGACCAACCGCCGCGTCGAACTCTACCTCGAACTGAAATCCCCCGCCTGGCATGCCGCCGCCGGCCACGACCTGTGCGCCGCCGCCCTCGCCTGCCTCGCGCGCCACGACCTCACCCGCACCACCGATCCCGTCATCGTCGAAAGCTTCGACCCCGCCACCCTCCGCCGCCTCCGCTTCGATTTCAAAACACCCCTCCGCCTCACCCAGCTCCTCGGCGAAAATTCCTGGCGCGAAGCCGACTGCGATTACGACGACTTGCGCACCACCACCGGCCTGCGCGCCATCGCCACCTACGCCTCCGCCGTGGCGATCAACCTGGAGCGCGTCCTCGCATCGCCCGCGTTCGTGCGCACCGCCCACGCCGCCGGCCTTGCCGTCCACGCCTACACCTTCCGCACCGACGCGCTGCCGCCCGGCTTCGCCACCGCGAAAGAAACCTGGAATGCCTTGATCTCCACCGGGCTAGACGGCATTTTCACCGATCAACCCGATCTTGCCGCGAGTTGGCGCCCTAGCCGGCATTAAACCCCTGCTTCCTAGTTTTTAACATGAAATACCCCCTGCTCCTCCCGCTCCTGTCTGCCCTTTTCATTTTTAAGGCCGCCGCCGTCACCCCGCCCCCCGCCCGTGAAAACATCGAGTGGTGCGACGTCCGAATCACCCACACCAACGAAAATAAACTTCCGCGCGTTCTCCTGCTGGGCGACTCCATCACTAGCAACTATTTCGGCCCGGTCGAAAAACGCCTGGCCGACAAAGCCTACGTCAACCGCCTCGCCACTTCCGCTTTCCTATCAGACCCGGTTTTGCTCGCGCAGATCGCGATGGTCCTCGATATGGCCCGCTACGACGTGATCCATTTTAACAACGGCATGCACGGCTGGCAGCACAGCGAAGAGGAATACCGAAACGCCTTCCCCGCCGTCCTCGCGACCATCCGCCAACATGCCCCGAACGCCAAACTCATCTGGGCGTCCACCACCTCGCTAAAAATCGATACCGCGGCGGCGTCAGCCAGCGCCCCCTCGGAGGCCGGCGCGGCCGATGCCGGCAAACTCATGCTTCAGGCTGACCTCAGGCAAGTATCGGACGCCCGCATCGTCGCGCGCAACGCCATCGCCGCAGCGATCATGCAGCGTGAAAATATCCCCGTTGACGACCTCCATGCCCTTACGCTCGGACACCCCGAGTTGCACAGCGACAACGTCCATTTCAAATCCGCCGGCACTGATTTGCAGGCAGAACAAGTTTCCAACGAAATCCTCAAGCAGCTCCCTCCTCGATAATTTTCCTATACCTACGCCGAGACCGGGGCCGCCATCGCCTCAGTCCTCCAGCTCGACGTTCCAGTAGGCCAGATCGAGAAAGTCCTTCCAACGCTCCCGCTCCGCGTTGCCCAGCACGAGCGAGATGACCGGCCGCCACTTCGGGCGCACCGGCTTTCGGATGAGCCGCATGTGCGCCTCGTGCGGGAGCCGATTGGCTTTCTTCGAGTTACACTTGATGCACGAGCACACGATATTTTCCCACGTCGTCTTGCCGCCGAAATCGCGCGGGATCACGTGGTCGAGATTCAGGTCCTCGCGCTCGAAAATCTTCCCGCAATACTGGCAGGTTTCTTTATCGCGCTCGAAGACGTTGTTGCGCGTAAGCTTCAGTTCCTTGCAGGGCAACCGGTCGAAATACGCCAGCAAGATCACGCGCGGCAGGCGGATCGTCGTGCGCGGCGTATGCACCTGATCCATGACATCGAGGGCCGGATTGGTCTGCGAAAAATCCACCCAGTCCATCAGGTTGAAGACGCGGAAGTCGTCCTCGTGGTGATGGACGACGCTCGCATGGCCTCTCGACAGCAATCCGAAGGCGCGTTTCGCGCCGATAATATTCACCGCCTGCCACAGGCGATTAAGAACCAGAACCGGTTGGTCTAGCACAGCCTCCATATGGGCTTTTACGAGTAGGAAGCACTTGGAGACCTGTCAAGGTTCCCGCTGTTAATAACACGTGTCGCGACAAGGGAGGGACGACCTCCGTGTCGTCCGCTCCGAAAAACCGGACCGGACAGAGCCGGTCCCTCCCTCGCCTCCTCACTCCGCCGCGCGATCCGCATCCGTCGCCAGCGCCGGCTCAAGCGAGACGTTCTTCACGCGGATGCCTTTCAGCTTTTCCAAGATCAACGCCACATGCTCGGTCGTCACATCGACCAGCGTGTGACGCTGGTGAATGTCCATCGCGCCGACCACGTTGGCCGGCAGGCGCGTGACACCCGCGACCTTGCCGACGATGTCGGCCGGCGTGACGAGCTGCTTGCGACCGACGTTGAAGAACAACGTCGTCATACCCGGTTCGCGCCCCGTGCGGGCGGCGCGCTCAAACTTCTGCTTCGATGGACGTGGAGGACGCGCCGCTTCCTCGTTTTCAAACAAAGCCTGCTCCTTCTCGCCCGGATCGGGCTGAGTCTTGACGATCACCGGCGCAGAGGCAGGAGCAGGAGCGGACGCGGACGGCGCGGCGACCTTGGGCTTGTTGGCTACTTTGGCGAAAGCGGCGGGCACATTGCTCACCGGAGCTTGCTTGGTGGCGACGTAAGGAGCGTCAGGCACATGACGAGCGACCGGAGCCGACGCGGGCGGAAGCGCGGAACGCACGGGCTTGGCCGTCGGCGCGGAAACCGGCTCCGGCTTGTCACCGCCGCCATGCATCATGTGGATGAGCGCGGAAACGATGTCGGTGCTCGCATGGCCCTGCTCCAGCAGACGGTCGATAAACCGGTCCTGCTTGCGGAACGTCCCCGCCGTCAGCACGCCGCGCAGCTTTTCAAAAAACACGTTTTCGCGCGCCTCCTCGACCTGGTCGAGCGACGGCACGTTCTCGCGGCGAATCTTCAACCGTCCGTAATGCGCCATGTTTTGCAGGCCGTAGATCTCGCGCCCCGAGACAAACGTGAACGCCTTGCCCGACTTGCCCGCGCGGCCCGTGCGACCGATGCGATGCGTGTAATCCTCGGCGTCGTTCGGGAGATCGAAGTTGAACACCACTTCGAGGTCGTCCACGTCGAGTCCGCGCGCCGCCACGTCGGTTGCCACGAGAAACTCGAAGCCGCGACGGCGGAACTTGTCCATCACCCGCGTGCGCTGCGCCTGCGTGATGTCGCCGTGCAGGCGGTCGGTCGCGTAACCGCGCGCATGCAGATGCTCGTCGAGCTCGTCCACCATGACCTTCGTGGAGCAGAAAATGATGCCATAGCGGAAATCGTTCAAATCGATCAGGCGCGTGAGCACGTCGATCTTGTAGCGGCGATCCACCTCGAAATAAACTTGGTCCACCTGCGGAGCGTTTTTCGCTTCCGACTCGATCTTCACCCACGCCGGATCTTTGGCGGAGCGCATGATGAGATTCTTGATGGCGGGCGGCATCGTGGCCGAAAAAAACAGCAGCTGCCGCGCGGGCGGCGTCTGCGAGACGATCTTCTCGATGTCGTCGCGGAAACCCATGTCGAGCATCCGGTCGCACTCGTCGAGGATGAGCATCTTCAGGTTGTCGAGACGCAGTGTGCCGCGTTCCATGTGATCCATCACGCGACCCGGAGTGCCGATCACGATCTGTGCGCCCGCTTCGAGGGCGCGAATCTGCCGGTCATAAGGCTGCCCGCCG
>JANXRL010000088.1 GCA_025352985.1 Verrucomicrobiota bacterium | reverse complement strand
TCTACACTCAGCTGCGTATCTGATCCTCGTCCATCTCTAGCATTTCTTACATGGAAGGCCCCCAAGACGCTGCGGAGCACGCTCCTCAGTTGGCGCGATGTCGATCCCGGGCTGTTTTCCGAGCGCTTCGTCTTCTGCCAGGAATTCGATGAACGCGAAACGTCATGCGCCACGGAGTTCGGCTACACAGTCGTGGGAAGTCGCGAAAATCTCGGTATCCAAGGCGGCTTCAAGGCGATGGCTTCCTATG
This sequence comes from Verrucomicrobiota bacterium, assembly GCA_025352985.1. GTDB lineage: Bacteria > Verrucomicrobiota > Verrucomicrobiia > Opitutales > Opitutaceae > Rariglobus. The sequence continues at coordinate 25,906 of JANXRL010000088.1, read as the reverse complement.
GAGCGTCAAACCAGCTCCTGCTCTTGGAGAATGACTGTGCACGGGTATGCTCAGCCCGGTCGGCTACGGAGCAAATCGTCACCGCCATTCAGGCGCTGGCGAACCGCGAGGTTGTCGCCATGAAACTTGAATGCGTGCAATATCCCCCTGACTTCGCTTGGCAGACAGTCGGTCGCTTTAAACGCTATTGGGGATGTCCCCGGCCTGACACGTTTAAACAGCGGCTCGCCCGCCTCCTCCGCCCTCGCGAGGCCCAAGCTGCTATGGGTTTGTCCATCACCGCGTGCGAACAGCCACATCTCGCCTTTCCTCAGGCTGTGACCCTCCACTCCGCAGGATATTTAAAGACATCCTCGCGCTTTCTCCCTTGGTCGAATAGAAGTATCATGGTGAACAGAGAGTGGTTTCTCAGACAACTCCTACCATTTGCCGACGCCCATCCAGCCTCACACAAGGTCAATGGCAAGGACGACTTGGAGGTGCCCGTCAATTGTCCGGCAAACCGTCATTGGTGGCGCAGTCAAAACTTTCCCATCGGCTGGATGCGCCCAGGCATAACCATCCATCAGCGTATTGATCGCGACCCAACGGATGAAAAGCCCCTTTCCCTGCAATCCGACGGTGTCAGCCATAAATCGGTAACGTAAAACCCTGGTGAAAGTCGATTCGGCGGCACTTCCAAGCAGTTGGTGCCCTGACAGAGCGCCGCCATTTGACTGGCTTCCACCCGCTCGCTGCGGCACAGGAAAGCGATGATTCCCCCGCGCGCATCACCCCGCCCCCGCTGGGTGTTCGCATGGGCGGGTGCCGTGCTCGTCAGCACGCTGTTTTTGTTTTTTCACGCCGCGCTGGTCCACAACTACCTCGACCGCGTGACCTCCACGCGCCTGCACGGCGAGACGCTTACCGTCCCACTCCAACAAGTCCCGCAAGGCTTCGCCCTCGACGGCGAGACGTGGACTCGCCACGCCATCGCGCTCACCGAGGGACATTCGCTGCGCCTGCGCGAGACCGACCTCGACAACGCCCCCTACGGCCGCGAGGTCCACTGGAACTCCGCCTGGGCCTGGTGGCTCGCCGGTCTCGGACACGTCCGCGCCGCGGTCACCGGCGAACCTCTGCCGGCCGCCATCGAACGCGCCGCGTTCTGGGCCAACCTGCCCATCCTGCTCCTCGTGCTCGCCGGTTTTCCCACATGGGCCGGCCGCCGCTACGGCGCGGTCGGCGCAGTGGTCGTGGCCCTCGCCATCGCCGGCCATCGCGGTTTCTATGAAGGCTTTTATCCCGCCTACCCCGACCACCATGGCATCATCAGCGCCGCCATCCTTGGACTGATTCTCGGCGCGGTGTTCATGGGTGCAGGCTGGTGGCTGGCTGCCGCAGAAAACCAACCCGTCCTTCTTCCGCGCTCACGTTCGCTCGCTCTGAACGCCGCGACCGTCTCGGCCGTCTTCGGCGCGCTTGGCCTCTGGATCAGCGCGGCCTCCGTCGTCATCCCCATCGCGCTTGTCGGCATTGCGGGGTTGACCGTCGCGCTCCTCGCCGGACGCGATCTGCGCGCCGCCGGAGCCGTCGCCGAACCCGCCGTGTGGCGGCGCTGGAGCCGCGTGGGCGCCGCCGTGAGCTTCGCGTTTTACCTGCTCGAATACGCCCCGCACTTCGCGATGCGCCTCGAGGTCAACCATCCGCTCTACAGCCTCGCGTGGCTGGGCGGCGGCGAACTCGTCGCCCTCGTGCTCGCGTGGCGCGCCGGGCTGGAAACACTCTACCACCGTCAACACCTTCGCTGGACCCTGGCCGCGCTCGCCGTGGCTGCCGCGCCGGGCGCCCTGCTGATTGGCGGAAGCTCCTGGTTCATCCCGGCCGATCCGTTCATGCAGCGCATCCACGCGCAGATCGACGAGTTCCAGCCGCTCTGGGTTCGCATGCACGAACTCGGCTGGCGCGCCTACCGCGACCATGCGGTCATCCACCTGCTGCCTTTCCTTGCCGCATTCCTGCTGCTCCTGAGGAAACCCGCCGCGCCCGGCCGCGCGTTGCTCGGCTTCGTCCTCGCGGTCGCGTTGCCCATGACCGCGCTCGGCTGGTGCCAAAACCGCTGGCTCCTCACCGCCAGCGGCGCGCAGATCACCCTTGTGATGGTGCTGCTCGCCACATGGCTGTCCTCATGGCGCGCAGATCGCTCGGTCTGGCTGCGCGCCGCCGCCGCAGCCGGCGCGTGCCTCGTGCTTTATGGCACCGCTCCCCTGATGCTCATCCGCGAGCGCCTCCTCGTTGAATCCAAAAACGACGTGCAAACCGGCGAGACCCTTCAACTGCTCTACCGCGACGTCGCGCAGCGTTTGCACGACGAACCGCACACCGGCGACATCGTCCTGCTCGCCAGCCCCGACGCCTCGACCGCCATCGGCTACTACGGGCGCTTCCAGACCATCGGCACATTTTACTGGGAGAACCGCGCCGGCCTGCGCGCGGCAACGGAGACTTTCAGCGCCGTCAACGACGCCGAGGCCGCCCGCCTCATCCTCCAGCGCGGTATCACGCACATCGCGATGGTTTCGAACTACAACTTTTTACCGGAATATTTCCACGCGCTGCGACCCGACGCACCGGTGGACGCCGTGCGGACCACTTTCGGCTGGCGGCTCCTCTTCGACGACCACCAACCCGTCTGGCTGCGCGCGATCCCCTACGAAGTGCCGCCTCAATTCTTCCGGCTCAAGAGTCGCGTCCGCCTCTTCGCCGTTGACGCCGCCGTGATGGCCGCGACTCCTAAAACACCCGCTGCCATCGCCCGCCGCGCCTGGCGGCTCGCGACTTCCCGCGACGACTCCGTGCGCGACGGCCTGGAGTCCCTGCGGCTCGCTCAACTCGCCGTGCAGGCCCTCCCCGCCAGCGCCGCCGCCCGTGAAGTGCTCGCCGCCGCCTTCGCAGAAAACGCCCGCTGGGCCGAGGCCAACGGTGCCGCGCTCCACGCCATCGAACTCGCCGAAAACACCGGCAACACCGCCTTGACCGCCCGCCTGAAAACCCAATTCGTCACCTATCAAGACCACCGCCCGTGGCGCGAATAGCCGGCCGGCACTTGCGAAAATTTTTCGCATGAACAAAGTCTTAGCGTTTATGAAACACTCCTTCATCATTCTGTTTCTCGCCATGCTCTCTTCCCTTCACGCCGCCCCGCTCAACGTCGGCGATCCCGCCCCCGCCGTCACCGGCACCACGGAAACAGGCATCGAACTTAACCTCGCAGACGCCTACAAGCAAAGCACCTATACACTCGTTTATTTTTACCCCAAGGCCTTCACCCCCGGCTGCACCTCGCAGGGCTGCTCCCTGCGCGACGCTTATGAACAGCTCTCCAAAAAAGGCGTGGCCGTCATCGGCGTCAGCACCGACAGCGTTGAAACTCAGAAGAAATTCAAGGCCGAGAAAAAATTCCCGTTCACGCTCATCGCCGATACCGACAAGAAAGTCATGAAAGCCTTCGGCCAGCACGGCATCTGGTTCGCCAGCCGCCAGGCCTACCTCATCAAGGACGCCAAGATCATCTACGCCGACCACGACGGCTCCACGTCGAAGCAGGCGCAGGACATCCTCGATTTCCTCGCGAAGAACGGCGGCTAAAGCTCGTCGTCATCCGTCGCCCGCATCAGCGGTGCCGCCGGATCGATCCTCGCGCGCTCCAGCCACTCGGCCAGCAGCGGCTCCTTCGCGATCAGCTCCTCGGGAAACCGCGCGGCTAGCAGATCAATCGCCCGCAACTCGCCGTCGGCCGCGCGCACGAGGTTTTTTGAATGCAGGTCCGCCACCAGCCACGGTTTGCCTTCCACGAAATACAGCCGCGGGTGATCCCGGTGCGCCCGCAGGAACCGCGACGGAATCGGGATCAACGGCGCCGGCTGCACGCCCGACGTATCCGCGCCCTCCGTGAGCAGCGTGCCGAGCGTCTGCTTCGTCACCAGCACGCCTTCGTTCTTCGTCACGCCGATCACTTCCGTCGGCATCCCGTCTAGCCGCACGATGAGGTCGAATTTTTCCAGCATCGCCCGGTAGCTGCCATCCGCCGCATCCGCGAGCAGCGCGACTTCTTCGCCGCGGCGAAACTCAAACGTGCCTCCGATGCGCCCGTCGGTGCGGGGCATGAAAAACTTGTAGATCGAACGGTCCTCCGCCTGAAAAGCCGTCGCCTCCACCCCGCTGCTCACCGGTCGCAGGCGCGACCCGCAATCAGCGAGCAAATCCTCGACCTGCCCGGGGAAACCGAAGTCCTCCAGCGAGATGATCGGCAGCAGGTCGCGGAACTCGCGAGCCGCTTCGTTAAGCTCGTGCCAGAGCGGATCAGCCTCGGCCAGCAGGCCTACTTCGTCGGAATCCCAGAGGACGATATCGTCGTCTGGATCCGTGCCGATGCCGACGCGCGCCGCTGCCGCGCCGAGACGAGCGAGCGCTTCCAGTCTTCGCCGGTGATCGTGTTGAAGGGCGCGCCGGTCTTCGTCGGACGGAAGCCGTCCGCCTTGGATGCAGGTCGGTCGTCCGGTGAAGGGGTCAGTTTGCATACGTGCGTCATGACAGGCGAAAACTCGCCCGCGTCCAACCCGAACGCAACCGGAAGTTCCCCAAAGTTGCCCACACGTTATTCGCAAATTCCGCCATGAAAACACCTGCATATCGCCCGGCGCTTCCCCGGCTTATTTATGGTTTTTTAACATCTTCCAAGTTGCCTCTAATCGAACCCGACGTCACCAAAGAGACATAGGCTTACCAGCATGCCAAACTGGCTTTCACAGCTTTGCGGCGACACTTTCATGCCACACGGTCAATGCTACCTATGGCAATCGGACCTCATTGCGCTCCATGCGATCGCCGACTCTCTGATCGCGTTGTCCTATTTGGCGATTCCACTGGTTATTCTGCATTTTATTCGTGAGCGCAAAGACGTCCCTTTTCGCCCCGTTTTCCTGATGTTTGGCGCGTTTATCATTGCTTGCGGAACCACGCATGCGCTCGAAGTGTGGGTAATTTGGAACCCGGTTTACTGGCTCACTGGCTGGGTAAAAGTATTGACCGCATTGATTTCCGTGGCCACCGCCATCGCCCTCGTGCGCATCGTCCCCCTCGTGCTCAGCCTGCCCAGCCACGAGGATCTCAAACGCCTCAACGCTGAGCTAGAGGAACGAGTCCGCCTGCGCACTGCCGACCTCACCGCCGCCAACGAAAACCTCCGCACAGAAGCAGCACAGCGCCAGCAGGCCGAGACCGATGTGCGCCGCCTGAACGCCGCCCTTGAGGAACGCGTAAGCGAGCTTCACGCTCTCTTCGACCTCATGCCTGTCGGTATCGCCATCGCCGACGATGCAGAATGCCGCCACGTCCGCTACAACCGCGCCCTCGCAAACATCCTCAACAACCCGCTCCCCGCCGAAGGCTACCCCTTCGCAGTCACGACTCAAAGCATATCCCATTTCAAGGTTTTACACGAAGGCCGAGAAATCCCCGTTGAAGGGCGCGCCTTAAGCCGAGCCGTCGCGACCAACACCCCCGTGCTCAACAGCGAAAAAACCGTCGTCTTCGACGACGGACGGAAGACCGAAGTTCTCGCCAGCGCCGTGCCCCTGCGCGACGCCGCAGGCAACGTGCGCGGCGGTATGGTCATTGTGCTCGATGTCACCGAGCGCAAAGCCGCCGAAAATAAACGTATAGAATTTGAGCGCCAACTCCTCGATACGCAAAAATTGGAAGGTCTCGGTGTCCTCGCCGGCGGCATCGCCCACGATTTCAACAACCTCCTCACCGGCATCCTCGGCAACACCAGCATCGCCCGCATGGATCTGTCGCCCCACCAGGCCGGCATCGACACCACCCTCGATCACGTCGAGCAGGCCGCCCGCCGCGCCGCCGACCTCTGCAAGCAACTCCTCGCCTACGCCGGCAAGGGACGCTTCGTCATCAAGCCCGTCAACCTCACCAGCCTCGTCGAGGAAACCGCCCCCTTGCTCGAGGTTTCTATCAGCAAAAAAGTCGTGCTCCAGCTTCACCTAGCGCCCGACCTGCCATGCTTCCAAGCCGATGACACCCAAGTCCGGCAGGTGCTGATGAATCTTGTCATCAATGGCGCCGAGGCCATCGCCGACCGCTCCGGCACCGTCACCGTGCAAACCGGCGAAATCCACGCCGACAAAGAATACCTCGAACGCATGGCCCTCACGGATCCGCTCGCTCCCGGCCACTATGTCACCCTCGAGGTCTCCGACACCGGCAGCGGCATGTCCCCCGAAACCGTCGCCAAGATCTTCGATCCTTTTTTCACCACCAAGTTCACCGGGCGCGGCCTCGGCCTCGCCGCCGTCCGCGGCATCGTCCGTGGACACAAGGGCGGCATCAGGGTTTACACCGAGCCCGGCCGCGGCACGACGTTCAAACTGCTTTTCCCCGCCAACAAAGCAGAGCCCTCCGTCATCAGCGATCAGGCTCACTCCAACCATCCTTGGACCGGCACCGGACGCATCCTCGTGGTGGATGACGAACCGACGATCCGCACCGTCGCCGAAGCCGTCCTCACCCGCGCCGGCTTTTCGGTCACGCTGGCCTGCGACGGCATGGAAGCCGTGGAGCTTTTCCGCAAAACTCCCGGCGATTTCAAGGCCGTCCTCCTCGACCTCACCATGCCGCGCATGGACGGCACGGAAACTCTGCGCGCCCTCCACGCCCTCAAGCCCGGTCTGCCGGTCATCCTCACCAGCGGCTTCAACGAACAGAACACCATTCAAAGTCTGGTTGGCCGCGGCCTCGCCGGCTTTCTCCCCAAGCCGTTCTCGTCGGACATGCTCCTCAAAAAAATCCGCGCGGCCCTGGAAAAACCCGCGCCGTGAATCGCCCGCGCACGGCGCCGAAACCGTTTACAGCCCCAGCAGCGAGCCGTTGCGCTTGAGCCAGCGCTCCGCCTCCCGCCACTCCGGGCACACCTCCTCGACGCGCGCCCAGAACCGGTCGGAGTGGTTCATCTCCTTCAGGTGCATCAGCTCGTGGTGGATGATGTAGTCGCGCACAAAATCCGGCGTCTGCACCAGCCGCCAGTTGAGCGAGATCACCCCGCCGGTCGTGCACGAACCCCAGCGCGTGCGCTGGTTGCGCACGGTGATCTCCCTCACCTCCATGCCGGTCACCGCCGCCAGCTCCCACGTGCGCGCCGGCAGCTCGACCTTCGCCGCCCGCAGGAAATGCGCCTCCAGCGTCGGCCGCAGGTCGCCGTCGAGCCGCGGCACGCGAAACACATCCGCCGCCAGGCACACCTGCGGGCGCTCGCCCTCGACCGCCTTGCGGATCTCCGTGAGTTCGCCGCGCCAGAGCACGTGCGTGCCCAGCGTCCACACCGCCGCGCCGCGCGGACGCTGCCTCTGGCGTTCACGCGCGCGCTCCAGCCACTCGCGATGCTCCTCCACAAAAACCCGCGCCTCCCGCTCGCTCCCGCGCACGGGAATGATCGCCACCGCCACGCCGTCGCGCCGCAACGTGAGCCGGTAACGATGCGCCCGCGGACTGCGCTCAAACACCACATCCGGCCGCTCCGTCAACGCTGGCGGCCCCCTGTGCACGCCGGCCTCCGGCGCGAACAGCCCGAAAAGATTTTGTTGCCCGGGGTCGTTCACGTTTGAACCACGAGTAAACCCATCAACGCACCCGGTGCCAGACCAGACCTGCAAAACCTGCGTCTTATCTGGAACTCAGGAAGTCAGGAACAGGCACTCGGCTGCATTCGCCTTATCCGGATCGATTCCTGATTTCCTGATTTTCCAGATAAAAACTCCGCCTCACAGCTTCACCAGCTTCCAAGTGAACCGCCCCTTGTCCGCCTCCAGCCACGCGAAGCTCCGCACCCCGGCGCGCGGATACGAGATGCAGCCGGGGTTGAGCCAGCGCACGCCCCGGACATCCACCTCGTCGGCGGGGACATGGGTGTGCCCGTGCAACAGCACCCTCACCCCCGTCGGCGCATGCCTTGGCGGAATATGCACGAGATGAAACGCCACACCGCCGCGCGTGAGATTGAGCATCTCCGGCCAACCGGATGAGAAATCGTCATTGTTGCCCTGCACCACCCGCAACGGCACCCCGAGCGCCTCAAACTCCGCCAGCGTGTCCGGCGCGCACACGTCGCCCAAATGCCAGACCTCGTCCGCCCCGCGCAAAAGCCCCGGCAGTTCCGGGGGATAACGGTTGTGAGTATCGGCAATCACCGCGATGCGCATCCTCTCACCGTGCAGGCGCCGCCGCGGATGTCATCTCGGATTTTGGGAAACGGACGCGGGCCTTGTTCGACTCTTTAGTCATCACAGCCATAGATTGAGGGCTTCCCATCACTGAACTCACCCCGGTGTATCGGACTCTGCTCAACGTCGGTCAGTTCGACGGTGAAGGCTCCTCGTGCAATTTCTTCGTCGGGACCGATCTCAATCGAATACAGCGAGAGTGAGGAAATATCCACGTCACTTGCGGCGCTCTGCACGAAATTCTTGGCGGTCTCAACGGTGCCGTCCAAGGAAGCACATATCTTCTTAAAAACGCTCGCTGGCTGTCCAGCGGCCCACTGGCTGGTGCAACCACGAGAACCATAAAATCATGATCGTCTTTGGGAACGTGAGTCCAGACGCCCGAGACAAACTCGATCCGGCCAAAGGCCGCGTCATCGGTCGCAGGGGCCTTACCACCAAATAGTCGTCCAAGGAGATTCATCTTTTTCCGCTGAAGAGTGTTATTCGCACAGACTGCGTTTTACGGGATAAAACGGCAGAGTGCAGTTGGTTAATAACCTACCGCTTCCGAGATACGATTTTTGGGCTTCGGTCATGGTAAAATCACCTGCGCAGATTCGGATTCCGACGGACGCCCGGAAGACGCCGCGGGCGTTTGAAGTCGAGTGGATTGGAGCGCCATCCGCTTCCCGGCGTTGACAGCGCCCGCCGGCGGCGGACGTTTCCCCGGTGGACCTGCGCGCGCTCCTCGTCGATTACAACGGCTTCTTCGCCTCCTGCGAACAACAGGACAGGCCCGAGCTGCGCAACCGCCCCGTCGCCGTCGCCCCCATCGCCGCCGAGACCACCTGCTGCATCGCCGCCAGCGCCGACGCCAAGCGCCACGGCGTCAAGACCGGCACCCGCGTGGACGAGGCGCGCCGCCTATGCCCCGGCCTCGTCGTCGTCGAATCCCGCCCCGAGCTCTACATCCGCTTCCACGAAAAACTCCTCGGTGCCGTCGAGACCTGCCTTCCCGTCGCCGAAGTCTGGTCCATCGACGAGGTGTGGTGCGAGCTGCCGCCCTCCTGGCGCGACCGTGCGACCGCCGTCGCCACCGCCCAAAAAATCAAGCGCGCCGTCGCCCGCCTCGTCGGCGAATGCCTCACGTGCAGCATCGGCGTCGCCCCCAACCCCTGGCTCGCCAAAATCGCCTCCGACATGGAAAAGCCCGACGGCCTCGTCGTCATCGAGCCCGGCGAACTCCCCGCGCGGCTTTTCCCCCTCACACTCCGCGACCTCCCCGGCGTCGGCGCCAACATGGAAGCCCGCCTCCGCGCCGCGCACCTCGACACGGTGGAAAGCCTCTGCGCCGCCTCCTGCGCCAAGCTCCGCCAGGTCTGGGGCGGAGTCGAGGGTGAGCGCATGTGGCGGCGCCTGCGCGGCGAAACCGTGCCTCTCCCACCCCGACGCACCTCCACCATCGGCCATTCGCACGTGCTGCCGCCCGCGCTCCGCACCCTCGCCGGCGCCGAATCCACCCTCCACCGCCTCCTCCAAAAAGCCGCCGCCCGTCTCCGGCACGCCGGTTTCTACGCCGGCGGCCTCCACCTCGGCCTGCGGCCCCGCTCCCGTGAACGCTGGAGCACCGCCGCCACTTTCATCGAAACCCAGGACACGTTGGAACTCATCCGCGTGTTCCACCTTCTCTGGTCCCGCCGGCCCCGCGACGCTGCCGCCCCCGTGAGCGTCAGCCTCACGCTCTTCGACCTCGCGCCCGCCGCGGCCCACACCGGCGTTCTCCCCGGCCTCGTGGACAACGGCGACCGCCGCGCCTCCCTCAACGCCGCCCTCGACCTCATCAACAAAAAACTCGGCAAGCACTCCGTCGTTTACGGCGGCGCCCTCGGGGCCCTCGACTACGCGCCCATGCGCATCGCCTTCAACCGCATTCCCGACGTCACGCTCGAAGAGGGCGAACCCGACGGCGAACTCTTCCCCACCGATACCGAACTCGCCCGTTTCCGCGTCGCCGACCGCATTTGAAGCCCCCCCTGCGGACACTACCCCGCCAAACCCACCCTTGACACCCGCCACCCGCTCGGGCACTTCGGTCACCTCTTAACCACTAAAAGACCATGCAACCCACCTTCCGCCCGCACCGCCTAAAACGCGCCCGCAAGATCGGTTTCTTTGCCCGCAAAGCCACCAAAGGTGGTCGCGCGGTCCTCGCAAACCGCCGCCGCAAAGGCCGCAAACGGCTGACCGTCGTCTAAACTGCGTCCGCCTCCCGGCGTAGCAATTTATTCCCTGTCATGCGTTTCTGCGCCGAGCAACGTCTGCGGCGCCAGTTGGATTTCCAGCACGTCAGGAACAACGGGCGTCGCCATGATTGCGGCGCCTTCATGCTTTGGCACGCCCGCCAAGCCGATCTGACCGACGTCGCGCCCGCCCCCACCGCCCGCTTAGGCGTGGTCGCCTCCCGCGTCGCCGTGGGCAACGCCGTGTTGCGCGCCCGCGCCAAACGCCGCCTGCGCGAGGTTTTTCGCAACCACCAGGAACTTGTGCCCGCCGGCCATGATCTCCTCCTAGTCGCACGCGGCTCCCTCAATCGGCTTGAGTATCGCGAGATCGAACGGAAATTCGTGGACGCCTGCCGCAAACTTTTCCCGCCCGCCCATGCCTGATACCAACCCACTCCTCCGGTTCGCCGTCCGCCTGCCCGCGCGCGCGCTCCTAGGCTTGGTCTGGCTGTATCAGCGCACGCTCTCGCCGGTGCTGCCGGCGGTCTTCGGCGCCGCCTGCGGCTGCCGCTTCCACCCCACCTGCTCGCACTACGCCGCCGAGGCCGTCCGCACGCACGGCGCGCTGACCGGTGCATGGCTGGCCGTCTGCCGCCTGCTGCGTTGCACGCCGCTGCACGCCGGCGGCTTCGACCCCGTGCCCGCCTCCCGCCGCGCCACGCGCCCGATCTGCGCCCGCGGCTAATCTTCCCTTTCGCCTCCCGCCAAAACTTTATCTTCATGGACAAAAAGAACACGACCATCGGGGTCATCCTGCTCATCCTCGCCTTCGGCAGTCTTTACTACACCAGGAAAAACGCACCCCAGCCGCTTCCCGCGCCTGTCGCGACATCGACTCAGGCCACGTCGCCTGCGGCCACCGGCAACCAGCCGAGCCCGACCGCCCTCAGCGCGATGCCCGCCGCACCCGCCAACACCCCGGCGTTCGCCGCCCTCGTGAGCGACCACGCCGGCGCGACCACCACCACCCTCGCCAACGACTACGTCGAGCTGCGCCTCACCGACTTCGGCGGCGCCATCAGCAACGTCGCCTTCAAGAAATACGCCGAGGCCGCGGGGAGCGCCGCGCCGTTCGTCTTCAACCAGACGCACGCCGCCCCCATCCTCGCCTTCGGCGGTTTCCCCGACCTCGACCAAAGCGCACGTTTCCAACTCGTTCGGGCCACTGCTACCGAGGTCGTTTATCGCGCTATTTTTGAAAACACCATCGAGGTCACCCGCCGCTACGTCCTGCGCGCACCCGGCGACACCACCGGCGATCCTTACCTCATCCGCCACGAGACCACCTTCCGCAACCTCACCAAAGACCCCGTCCTCTCCCTCCCCAACGTCCTGAACCTCGGCACCTCCGCCCTCGTCAGCCCCAACGACGCCGGCCTCTACCTCAACGTCGCCACCTACGACGGCGAGAAGCCCGTCGTCACCGACACCAGCGAGTTCAAAGGCGGCGGCATCCTGAGCTGGTTTGGCAAAGAAAATCCGCCCAAGTCCGTCATCGAGCACCCCGGCCTCGTCGTCTGGGGCACGGTTAAAAACCAGTTCTTCGCCAGCATCTTCACGCCTGAGAAACCCGGCACGGGCATCATCGTGCGCCCCGTCGAACTCCCCCCGCTGAAGGGCAGCACCCAGCCCAACATCGGCCTCACCGGCAGCATCAGGCTCGACCTGCCCCCGCTCGCGGGCAACGGCACCGTTACCTTCGCCGGCGACCTCTACGTCGGCCCCAAGGAATACACCCGCCTCTCCAAGTTCGCCCACAACGAGGACAAGGTCATGCAGTATGACCGCTATTTCTTTAACCGTATTTTCTTCAGCGGTTACGTCGCCCCCGCGATGAACTGGCTGATGAACGGCATGCACACGTTCGTCGGCAACTGGGGCGTCGCCATCGTCCTGATGACGCTCCTGCTGAAAGTCGTCTCGCTCCCCTTCACCCTCGCCGCTTCCCGCTCGGCCAAGCGCATGCAGAAGCTCCAGCCTCTCATGCAGGCCGTCCGCGAGAAATACAAGGATCAGCCGCAGAAACTCAACCAGGCCACCATGGAGCTCTTCAAGGAGCACAAGGTGAACCCCATGGGCGGCTGCATCCCCATCCTCATCACCATCCCGCTCTTCGTCGGCTTTTACAGCATGTTGCAAGGCACAGCCGAGCTGCGCTTCCAAGGCTTCCTCTGGGCAAACGACCTCTCCTCGCCCGACACCATCGCGCGCATCTTCGGCGTGCCGCTCAACATCATGCCGATCCTTATGGGCGCCACCATGGTTTACCAGATGCGCCTCACCCCGCAGCCCTCGATCGACTCGGCCCAGCAGAAGATTTTCAAGTTCATGCCGATCTTCTTCACGCTGATCTGCTACAACTTCTCCTGCGCGCTTGCCCTCTACTCCACGATCAACGGCCTCTTCACCATCGGCCAGCAGCTCATGGTCAACAAATACACCGTGGACGCGACGCCCACCCCGCTCGGCGTCCCCAGCGGCACCGGCAAGGGCGGCAAGAAGATCAAAAACGTCACGCCCCCGAAGAAGAAGTAAGCAGGCGGTAGCCCGCAGCTGAGAGTCCAGGTCTAAACCCAAAACTTAGGCTCCGATTCTTGCGCTCAGCTCCAGCCTCTTGGCTCCCGGCTTTTCGCCCTCCCTCTATCCCAGCTCAAACGGAAAATTAACCGCGCCCAGATACCGGAGCTGCAACTTGTGGATGCGCTCCGTGACCTGCGCGGGCACCAGCCGGTGCTCGTCCATGTAAGCGCGCAGTTGCCCGAGGTAGGACTGCAGATACTTCGCGCCCAGCTCGCGGTGCTGCACCGCCACGCGCTCGGTGGCTTCACGCAGACCGTTCAAGCCGATCGTCTCCAGCATCGCGCACATTTCCAAAGTGCGGTTGAACTCGGCCTGCACCTCGGCGATGCCCAGGGTGCGCACGTGCTCGATCCTGAGACGGAAACCCACCACCGGCACGCGCGGCAAAACCGCCGCAGCCTGCGGGGTCCTCAGGATATCCCGTTGATAGCGGTCCGCCAAATCGTTCACCAGGGCGATGATGTCATCAAGTTCGCGCGCGGCGGCCAGCGCGCGATTGATCGACTCGTTCGCCGGGCGTGAGAATTCACGGCGCTGCCAGTCGTAGCCCGACGACACCATGTTGCGCGCCTGCCCGAGCGCGCTTTGCACCGCCGCCAGCTTGGTCACGAGACGGTCGAGCAGCGCCGGCCAACCCGCCATATTGTCCAGCGCGGAAAGCCCGCGCACATAATCCGCCGACACCGTGCGGACATGGCTCTCCAGCTCGTTTTCCAAGGCCGGCACGATCAAGGCCTGAAGCCTCAGCATCGTCTCGTTGGCCGACACGGCCTTGGCCAGCTCAGCCTTCCCCGCCTCGACCGCCGCCAGCTCGGCGGGGTTCCCGATCGTGGGCAGAAACCGCGTGCGCGAACTCAGCGACTGCTCGATCGCCTTCGCACGCAGCGCGAGATCGTCGCCGAGCTCCTTCAGCAGGCGCAGCGCGTAACGCACGTGGCAGTCGTCCAAGAGCGATTCGTCAAGTTTGACAGGCAGTTGGGACATCGGAAGAACCTCCATCAAACGACTCCCTGCCTCGCGCCTCAAGCCTGCTTATTGCGGCTGGAAAATATCCTCCTCCCGAAAACAAAGATTAGTGTTCATAAGTGCCGGTTAGCGGTTACTCCTCTTCCCCAATCATGAACGATGCGGACGACGATCTTTTCGTAAACGCGCGCTCCGAGCCCGGCGAGGTCGGGCTGGTGGAGGCACGTGATTTCGTCGCGCGCACGCCGTTCACCTTCGACAACGGCCAGACGCTCCCCGGCTTCACCCTCCGCTACGAGACCTACGGCCACCTCAACACGACCCGCGACAACGCCATCCTCATCTGCCACGCGCTCTCCGGCGACCACCACTGCGCCGGCATCCACTCGCTCAACGACCGCAAGCCCGGCTGGTGGAACAACCTCATCGGCCCCGGCAAGGCCGTTGATACCAACCAATTTTTTGTCCTCTGCGCCAACGTCATCGGCGGCTGCCAGGGCTCGAGCGGTCCCTCGTCCCTCGACCCGCGCACCGGCCGGCCCTACGGCATCACCTTCCCCGCCGTCACCATCCGCGACATGGTGCGCACGCAGAAGCTTCTGCTCGACTCCCTGGGCGTTCAGTCGCTTTACGCCGCCATCGGCGGCTCGATGGGCGGCATGCAGACGCTCCAGTGGGGCATCGAATATCCGTCCTTTGTGAAACGCCTGCTCGCCATGGCCACGACCGCCCGCGAGGGCGCGCAGGCCATCGCGTTTAACGAGGTCGGCCGCCAGGCCATCATCCAGGACCCCGAGTGGAACCACGGCTACTACCCGAAGAGCGGCGGCCCCCGCGTGGGCCTCGCCATCGCCCGCATGATGGCGCACATCACCTACCTCTCCGATGCCAGCATGGATCGGAAGTTCGGGCGCAAGGCCGTCGCGGCCCACCACAGGTCTGCGCCCGCCATCAGTGCCGACGCCTCCGAGCTTTCGATGGAGGGCATCGACCCTGTCGCGCCTCCCACCGCCTTCAATGTCCAGTTCGAGGTCGAGAGCTACCTGCGCTATCAAGGGCAGAGCTTCATCAACCGCTTCGACGCGAACTCCTATCTCTACATCACGCGCGCCCTCGACCAGTTCGATCTCGCCGCCGCGCACGGTTCGCTCGAAGCGGCGTTCACCCAGGTCGAGGCCGCCACCCTCGTCGTGGGCTTCACGAGCGACTGGCTCTTCCCTCCTGACCAGAACCGCGACATCGCCCTCGCCCTCCTGCGTGCCGGCAAGCGCGTGAGCTACGCCGAACTCTCGACCGATCTCGGCCACGATTCCTTCCTGCTCGAATCCCCCCAGCTCTACGACCTCGTGCGCGGGTTCCTCAAAGAATAACGAAAAATCCGCTGCCCTCATCCTATCCTGCGGCCCACGCGAATTCGTGATTCTCTTTGATCAACCCGCCCGCTTAACTTCCCTTACTTTTACCTCATGAACCCTACCCTGTTGTTTATCCGGCCTCTGCTGGCTCTCATTGCTTTCACCGCTCTGGCCGCCTCCGCCCACGCCTCCAAAGACCACCCCCTCATCGGCCTCTCCCTCGACACCCTCAAGGAAGAACGCTGGCAGCACGACCGCGATGATTTCGTCGCCAAGGCCGAATCCCTCGGTGCCAAGGTCATCACCCAGTCCGCCAACAGCGACGACACCCGCCAGACCACCGACATCAACGCCCTCATCAACCGCGGCGCCGACGTCATCGTCATCGTCGCCCACAACGGCGAGGCCCTCACCCGCGCCGTCAAGGCCGCCAAACAAGCCGGCATCCCCGTCATCGCCTACGACCGCCTCATCCTCAACTGCGACATCGATCTCTACCTCACCTTCGACAACGTGAAGGTCGGCGAACTCCAAGCCCGCTACGTCGCGGACCGCCTCCCCAAGGACCGCGTAGGCAAGATCGTCCGCATCTACGGCGCCCCCACCGACAACAACGCCCGCCTCTTCAAGCAAGGCCAGGACAACGTCCTCAATCCCCTCATAAAATCCGGTAAAATCCAAGTCGTCTTCGAAGACTGGGCCCTCGACTGGAAACCCGAAAACGCCAAAAAAATCACCAACGCCGCCATCACCAAAAACGGCCACGACATCGACGCCATGGTCGTCTCCGCCGACGGCATCGCCGGCGGCGCCATCCAAGCGCTCATCGAGGAAGGCCTCGCCGGCAAAGTCATCGTCACCGGCCAGGACGCCGAGCTCGCCGCCTGCCGCCGCATCATCCGCGGCACCCAGGCCATGACCATCTACAAGCCCCTCAAAAATCTCGCCACCTACGCCGCAGTAGCCGCCGTGGACATCGTCCGCGGCAAAAAGATCGAGACCACCCAGACCCTCGACAACGGCTTCAAGAAAGTCCCCTCCGTCTTCCAAGACGTGCTCATCGTGGACAAGGACAACATGCAGGCCACCGTCGTCGCCGACGGCTTCCAAAAAGCCGAGGACCTCAAGTAAGCCTCCGCCCGCCGTCCCCCATGCCGCCGCTCCTCGAAGCCCGCGCCCTCACCAAAAAATTTCCCGGCGTCATCGCCCTGCGCGACGTGGCCTTCGCCCTCGCTCCCGGCGAGATCCACGCCCTCTGCGGGGAAAACGGCGCCGGCAAGTCCACCCTCATCAAACTCCTCTCGGGCATCCACCCGCACGGCAGCTACGAGGGCGAACTCCGCGTCGAAGGCCGCGTCGCCGCGTTTAAAAACATCCGCGACGCCGAGGCCGCCGGCATCGCCGTCATCACCCAGGAGTTCGCCCTCATCGACGAACTCAGCATCGCCGAAAACATCTTCCTCGGCCGCGCCCCCCGCAAAGGCGTCCGCATCGACTGGCTCGAGATGAACAAACGCGCAGGCGTCCTCCTCGCCGACTTCGGCCTCTCCCTCGCCCCCGAAACCCCCGTCAAACACCTCGGCATCGGCCAGAAACAACTCATAGAAATCGTCCGCGCGATGGACAAAAAATCCCGCGTGCTCGTCCTCGACGAACCCACCGCCGCCCTCACCGAACAAGAGGTGGACGTGTTGCTGGAACACCTCCGCCGCCTCCGCGCCCAGGGCACCGCCTGCATCTACATTTCCCACAAACTCGACGAGGTGTTCGCCATCTGCGACCGCATCACCGTCCTGCGCGACGGCGCCAGCATCACCACCTTCGCCACCAAGGACGCCACCGTCCCCCTCGTGATCAAGCACATGGTCGGCCGCGAGATCACCGACCTCTTTCCCCGCAAGCCCACCATCGCCGTGGCCGGCGCGGAAGCAGCCCTCGTCGTAAAAGGCCTCGCCGTCGCGCCCTCGCCTAGCGGGCCCGCCTTCCTCCACGACATTTCCTTCGAGCTGCGCCCCGGCGAAGTCCTCGGCTTCGGCGGGCTGATGGGCGCGGGCCGCACCGAGCTGCTCATGCATCTTTTCGGCGCGTGGGGCCACCGCCTCGCCGGCGAAGTCACCCTGCGCGGCCAGCCCTACCCGCAGCCCGATCCGCGCACCTCCATCGCACGCGGCCTGGTCCTCGCCAGCGAAGACCGCCGCCGCTACGGCCTCATCCTCCACCAGGAAATCGGCTTCAACCTCTCGCTCTCCAGCCTCGGCCAGTTCACCCGTTTCGCCGGCCGCGTGGACACCGCCGCCGAGCACGTGCGCAACCAGCACTTTTTCGATGCCATGCGCATCAAGGCCCCCGACCAGCGCGCCCGTGCCGGCGGCCTCTCCGGCGGCAACCAGCAAAAAGTCGTCCTCGGCAAAGCCCTCATGACCGAGCCCACCGTCGTCATGCTCGATGAGCCCACCCGAGGCATCGACGTCGGCGCGAAGCTGGAAGTTTACGAACTCATCAACCGCCTCACTGCCGAAGGCAAAGCCGTGATCCTCGTATCGAGCGAGCTGCCCGAGCTCATGGGGATGAGCGACCGCATCATCATGCTCCACGAAGGCGCGGTCGGCGGTGAATTCACCCGCACCGAATTCACCCAGGAACGCCTCCTCGCCGCCGCGATGGGCCACGCCGCCTCCTCCGCCGCCTAACCCTGTTTACCCATGAACGCCCGCACCGTCCTCAAGCCTCTCGCCATGCCGCTGGCGCTCCTCGCCATCGTCGCATTCTTCGCGGTCAAAGAACCCGCCTTCATCGGCGCCCGCAACCTCACCCAGCTCCTCATCGAGTTCTCCATCGTGGCCACGCTCGCCCTGGGCATGTTCATGATCATCCTCACCGGCAACATCGACCTCTCGGTCGGTTCCGGCGTGGGTCTCGTCGGCGGCGTGGCCGCCGTGCTCGCCTTCAACCACGACTGGGCCGCCGCCCCCGCGATGCTCGCCGGCCTGACCGTCGCCGTGCTCCTGTGGTTCCTCATCGGCGTGCTCATCGTGAAGCAGAAAATGCCGTCGTTCATCATCACCCTCGGCGGGCTCCTCATCTTCAAGGGGCTCTTCTGGCTGGTGATCAACAACTCCACCGTGCCCGTCTCCCGAGGCGACACCGACACGTTGTTTTCCCTGCTCACGACCTACTACCTGCCCGCCTCCGTCGGCCTCGCCATCGCCGGCGCGCTCGCCATCGCCCTCGGCTGGCTCCAGTGGCGCGGACGCTCCGCCCGCCTCGCCCACCAACTCGCGGTTCCGCCCCCCTCCCTCGCCCTCGCCAAATGGCTCGCCACCACCGCCGGCCTCGTCGCCCTCGTGCTCGTCTGCAATAAATTCCGCGGCGTCCCGCTCACCCTCCTCATCCTCGGTGCCACCGCCTTCACCGTCTTCTTCCTCACCAAACACACCCCGTTCGGCCGCTACCTCTACGCCATCGGCGGGAACGAAGAAGCCGCCCACCTCAGCGGCATCGCCGTGGACCGCATCATCATCTGGGCCTACGTTCTTATGGGCGTCGCGGTCGCGCTCACCGGCTTCATGATGACCGCCTATTCCGGCGCCTCCACCACCACCGTGGGCGACCTCATGGAACTCGACGCCATCGCCGCCTGCGTCATCGGCGGCACCGCCCTCAAAGGCGGACGCGGCACCGTCTGGGGCGTCCTCTTCGGCGCCCTCATCATGACCGCCCTCCTCAACGGCATGACCCTCCTCGCCGTCTCCCCCGAGCTCAAGTTCATCGCCCGCGGCGGCGTCCTCGCCCTCGCCGTGTGGATGGACGTCCGCTTCAGCCGCGCGTGATTCCCCCCTCCGCGTCCGGCGCAAAGCTTGACCGCCTGACGCCGCCGGGCGTTCACTCGCCCAGATGTCCAAAGCCGCCATCAAACGCACCGTTGACATGCAGATCATCGCCGAGTGGGTCGCCCCCCGCTCGCGCGTGCTCGATCTCGGCTGCGGGCGCGGCGTCCTCCTCGAATTCCTCAAGCAGACGAAGGACGTCTTCCCAGTGGGCGTGGACCTCGATTTCGACAAAATCTCCGCCTGCGTGCGCCGCGGCCTCACCGCCTACCAGGGCGACATGACCGCCTTCATGCAGTCGTTTCCCGCCGCGCACTTCGACCGCGTGATCTTCTCGCGCACGCTCGAAGAATTGGCCTCGCCCGGCGCGGTCATCACCGAGGCGTTACGCGTTGGGCGCGCCGTGACCGTCGGCTTCGTGAACCACGCCTACTGGAAAAACCGCGCCGACAGCCTCCTGCGCGGACGCAAGCCGCTCAACCCCGTTTACACCACCGAGTGGTTCGAGAGCCGCCCGACAAATCCCGTGAGCATCGCCGATTTCGAGCACTTCTGCACGAGCCAGAAGATCCGCATCACCCGCCGCGCCCACCTGAGCGGCGATTGGAAAACGTCCTGCGCCTTCGCGCCCAACCTGCTCGCCGGCTACGCGCTCTACGACCTGACGCGGTAAATACGCGCGGCGCAGTCGGGCCGCCCGCGCTCGCTCACCCCTTCCACTTCATGAGCCGCCCAGCCTGGATGAGGCACACGCAGTTGCTCCCGTCGGCCGTGTGCATCCAGTAGAGGTCGAGCTCGGGAAACGCCTTGTCCATCGCCGGCTGGAGCCCGCCCACCTCGATGAGCACGACACCATGCGGCAGCAGGCGCGTGCGGGCTTGGAGGAGGAGCTTGCGGATGATGTCGAGCCCGTCCGCGCCGCCGTCTAGGGCCATGCGCGGCTCGCGGTGGAACTCCGCCGGCAACGCGTCGCAATGCGCGCTCGGTTCATACGGCGGGTTGCTCAGAATGACGTCGTATTTCACCTTCGGCAACGCGTCGAACACGTCGCTCTCATGCAGTTTAATACGACGGGTGAGCTTGTGGTTTTTGATGTTGATGCGCGCGACGGCGAGGGCGTCGGGCGACAGATCGATCGCGTCAACCTTGGCCTTGGGAAAATGGTGCGCGAGCAGGATGGCGAGGCAGGAGGAGCCGGTGCAGACATCGACCACGTGCTTCACCTTGGCGGGGTTGGGCAGCCAGGCGTTGAGCTGCTGCGGGATGATCTCCAAAAAATAGCTGCGCGGGATGATGACGCGTTCATCGACGTAGAACCGGTATTCGCCGAGGAACGCCTCGCGCGTGAGGTAGGCGGCCGGGATGCGCTGGTCGAGCCGGCGGTGAAGCATCTTTTCCACCGCCATCACCTCGGCCTCGGTCAGCTTGTGCTTGAGCACGGAGGGCGCGCTATCGAGCGGAATCGCGAGGGTGCGCAGCAGCAGGTAAAGGGCCTCGTCGTGCGCGTTGGTCGCGACTTGGCCGAGGGCGGCGCCGGTTTCCTTGTAGCGGGAGACGGCGTGCTTCAACCAGTCGCCGAGCGTGACCGGTTGGGAGGTTTTTTTGCGCGCCTTGGGACGGACCGGCGCCTTTTTTTTGGAGGAAGCCACGATGAAAAACCACTACTATTAGCCTAACCAATCAGCCGACCGGCCACTTGAACAGCAAAACCAACGGCCGAAATCAATTAACCCGCCTAGCCCTTCGGCGGGGCGGCATCGACCGCGTGCGCGTGGTTGAAAATATGGTCGGGGCAGTAACACTGATCGCCCGCGCATTTCGAGCAGTAGCGGAAATCGAGATCGCGGTGGGTGTCGCTGTTTTTCTCGCACGCGTGGCAACGGTGGCGCGGACCTTCGGGCGCGGATGATCGCGCGAAACGGTCCGCCTGAACCGCCATCCGGCGCCGGCGCAGCACCATCGTCTGAAAAATATCGCTTCCGAAAAACAGCAGGAAGTTCCCCGTCGAGGCGAGGATCTGCAGCCGCGTGTCCCATCCGCCTGCGATGAGCCCGACCGTGTAGCCCGCCCATGTGATGAGCGCCAGCCACTTGATCTTCACCGGCAAGATGAAAAAAATACACAGCTCGAAGTCGGGATTCAGATAGGCGAACGCCAGAAACACCGACCCGGCGATGAACGCGTTGGCCACCGGAAAATTCGGCGTAAGAAAACCCACCGCCACCGTGAAAAGATATCCGATGAAAATGAAAAGATTGAAGCGGAACGGCCCCCAATAGCTTTCGAGCGCACTGCCCATCAGGTAGAACATATACCATGCGAAGGCGATGAACAACGGGCTCGACGCCGGCGGCACGAAGAAAAACGTGATCAGCCGCCAGGCCTCGCCCGCGCGCGCCAGCGAGGGGTAGAGTAGAAGCTGGTTCACATCGAGCGATCCCAGCATCCAGAGCAGATAGACCCCTACCTGGCCGATCACGAGATACAGCGGCAGGTGGGTGATGGCGTAGCGCCCGAACAGGCGTTCAAGTTTATTCAGCATCGAAAAAGTCGTCCCAACAAAAATCTCGCGACCGCGGCCGGCGCGAACCTATTTGTTCACCGCCGCTTCAAGCTGGGCGGCCAGTTTCTGTTTCTGCGCCTGCAACGCATCCTCTTTGACGGTCCGCAGCAGCGCGCGCGCCTCGGCAGACTTGCCCTGTTTGATGAGGATGTTGGCCTCGTGCAGGCGGATCGTCTGCTTCGCCAGCTCGGTGGAAACCTTGCCTTCCAGCGCGCGCCAGCTGGCCAGCGCCTCCTCCCACTCGGGCACCTCGAGGTCGTAGAACGATTCGCAGTAGCGGTAGGCGTAGGGGATGTTGCCGGGCGAAAGCACCATCGCCTGCTCAAACGCGTCCTGCATAGACTTGTCGAGCGTGGCGCGCGTCCACTCGCCGCCCTTCAGAAAATCGTCGCGCGACTCCGTGATGAGCAGACCGATCTGATAGTGGTAAAGCGGTTCCTTGGGCGCGAGTTTCACGGCGGCGAGGTAGTAGTTGAGCGCCTCGATGGGCTTGCCCTCCTCGGCGAGGTAGTTGCCGAGCTGGTTCTTCACCACGGGCAGGTCGGGGTTGAGCTGGTTGGCCTTGAGCAGCAGGGCGGCGGCGCGCTTGCGTTCGCCCATCACCGGCTTCGCCAGAAACAACGCGTAGCTCACATAGCCGGCCGAGAGATTCGGGTATTTGCCGAGGTAGTCCTCGTAGTCGTTCGTCAGTTGCTGGAACTGCACGTGCAGGTCTTCGAGCTCGGCCTGGCTGGCTTTCATGGCGGCAAGCGCCAGCAGC
The DNA here is from genome assembly GCA_025352985.1 of Verrucomicrobiota bacterium. Lineage (GTDB taxonomy): Bacteria > Verrucomicrobiota > Verrucomicrobiia > Opitutales > Opitutaceae > Rariglobus. Next base: position 3,321 of record JANXRL010000088.1, on the reverse strand, counting down.
GCCTGCTGCCGGTCGTAGAGGGCCTTGAGTTCCCGCGCGGCGCTGGCCGGAGCCTCGTCGGCCGGCGGTGGGGGGGGCGTCGCCTCCGCGCGCACGCGCGCGACCGGCAGGCAGACCAACGCGAGGACCATACAGAGGGACGGCTTCATGAAAACGAGTGCGACAGGTTGCGGGCGCGCAAGTGCCGCGTAAACATCCAACCTTGCCCGCCGCCACCGCCCGGCCTCACTTAAACCCATGCCTTCCCGCGAACTCGTGATCGGTTTCGACGCCGACGACACCCTCTGGCACAACGAAACCATTTTTGAAAACGTTCACCGGCGCTACCGCGACATGCTCGCCCACTACCACGACGCCGCGACCGTGGACCGCACGCTCTTCGCCACCGAGATGCGCAACCTCGAATCCTACGGCTACGGCGTGAAGGGTTTCATGCTCTCCGCCATCGAGACCGCCATCGAACTCTCAAACGGCAAAATCAGCGCCGCCGAAATCCGCGAGCTCCTCGAACTCGGACGCGCGATGCTCGCCCACCCGGTCGATCTGCTCGACGGCGTAGCCGATACGGTCGCCGCCCTCGCCGCCACCCACCGGCTCATCCTGATCACGAAAGGCGACCTACGCGACCAGGAGCGCAAGCTCGCCAAATCCGGCCTCGCGCAACACTTCCGCCACGTCGAAATCCTCTCAGAAAAAAACCCGCCCGCCTACGCCGCCGTCCTGCTTCGTTACGACGTCGCCCCGGAAAATTTCCTCATGGTGGGCAACTCCCTCAAGTCCGACATCGCCCCCGTGCTCACGCTCGGCGCCGCCGCCGCCCACGTCCCCTACCCCCTCACCTGGGCGCACGAACACGTGGACGAACTCCCGCCCGCCGCAGGCCGCTTTTTCAAGCTAAATTCCATCCGCGAGGTCCCCGCCATCCTCGCCGCTCTCTAGGTTCGCATGCCTAGCCCCCATGTGCTGCCGCTACGTTCTTCTTCAGGAGCACGCGAAATCCATCCTCTCCCGGCTCGGCGTTGCCATTGAAAACGCCCCCCTTCCTTCATCGCGCTACAACCTCACGCCCGGCACCGGTATTCCCGCCGTGCGCAACCGGCCCGCCTCGCACACCCGCGAGCTGACCTCGCTTCACTGGGGCCTCGTGCCTTCCTGGACTCGCGACCGCTCCGGCCCGCCGCCCGTCAACGCCCGCGCCGAGTCCCTCGCCGGCAAGCCTTCCTTCCGTGACGCTTTCCGGACGCGTCGCTGCCTCATCCCCGCGAGCGGATTCTACGAATGGGCCGCGCAAGGCCGCACGCGCCAGCCATGGCTCTTTCGCCTGCGCGACGAGCAACCTTTCGCCCTCGCCGGCCTCTGGGAAACCTGGCTCGCGCCCGACGGCACCACCCTCGAATCCTGCGCCGTCGTCACCACCACGCCCAATACCGTGATGGCCCCCATCCATCACCGCATGCCCGTGATACTGGCGGAGCCCGCCACATGGGACGCATGGCTCGACCCGCACCTCACAAACCCCGCCACGCTGGCGGCGCTCCTCCAGCCGTTTCCCCCGCAAATGATGACCGCGCTCGCCGTGTCATCCCGCGTCAACAACGTCCGCCACGACGACGCCCGCTGCATCGCCCCCGCGCAGGATGACCTCCAATTGAGCTTGGAACTATAATCCCGCAAGCGACACGACCCGTATCCATTGAAAAATTATGCCCGCGCGGACATCCTTGCGTGAAATAGATTTCTAACCGCAAAAAACATATTGATAGAAACCGTCCAGCCCCCTTATCGTTTTAAACTCACACGATGCGTTCGCCCCCGCGCAACCCCTGCCGCTCTCTTCACTTGCCCGCCTGCTCTGCGTGGATGCTCTGCGCCGTCCTCGCGTTTGGCCCCTCGCTGCAGGCCGCCGACATTCAGGTGCCCTTGCCCCAGATGTTGAACGAGGTGGATTCCCTGTCCAAGGCCCGTCAAGTCACCCGGGCCACCGCTCTTCTCGACACTATTCTCGACCGCGTCGAAAAGGGCGAGTCCCTCCCGCAGGGCGTCTCGCTCGACAACCTCCAGCTGCTTTCGGCCAACAACCATTTCCAGCTGAAAGAATTTCCCCTCGCCGAGACGGTCGCCCAAAAACTCCTCAAACGGGTGGCCACCGGCCAGATAGCCGCCGATGCCCGTTTGGTCCTCGGTCTGTCCCTGGCGCTGCAAAATAAATTTGTGGAAGCCGTCCCGGTGTTCGGCGCCCTCGAAGAATCGAGCACCTACCACGACAAGGCGCTCATGTATCGCTCCATGGCCGCCCAACAGGCCGGCCAGACTGACATCGCCATCGACTCGCTCAACCGCCTGCTCGCCACCGCTCCGCATGACGCCGACTGGGCCGATTCGGCCCTCACCCTCATCGCGCTTCAGCTCCAGCAGAAGAATCTCGAAGCCGCGACCCGCGGTCTCACCCTGCTCCGCGGCAATCTCAAGATCGTGGACAACCTGGCCGGCCTCAACGCCCTCAGCCTCCAGCTGGGCGACGCCCTCCTCGCAGCCCAAGACCCGGCCGGCGCGCTCGCCGCCTACCGCACCGTCCTCCCCCGCGAGGAACTCCTGCGCCGACAGGATGTGCTCATCAAACGCATGCAAACCTGGCTCACCCGCCAGAAGGCCCTGGCCAACGTTTCCGTGACCGACGCCGACACCGCCCGCCGCGTGGAAACCCGCGTCAAGGCCACCACCACCGCGCTCGACGAAATCACCAAAAAGACCGACTACGATTCCGCTCTTTTCTACCGCCTCGGCCACACGTTCCTACTGCGCGGCGGCGACTGGGAAGCCGCCCTCGCGCTCGAGCGCCTTCTCAAGGACTACCCCGACTCCGATGAAAAAGAACGCTCTTATCTCGAGCTGGTCAGGGCCTACGCCGGCGCCGGCCGACTCGACCCGATGAAGGATGCGCTCAACCGTTTCACCAAAGCCCTCCCCGCCAGCCCGCTTCTCCCCCAAGGCTTCTACGTCGCCGCGCAGACTGCGGCAGACAAGGGCCGCGCCGACGTCCAGATCAAGTTCCTTGAAATGGGCGTGGAAAAATTCCCCAACGCCGAGCTGACAGAATACATGATCCTGATGCAGGCCAACGCCTACTTCGCGGCAGGCCGCTTTGCGGAGGCCAAGACGGCGGCCGAGCGCTACGTCGGCTCCTATCCCAAGGGCAAATTTACGGAAGACGCGACCTACCTCAAGGCCATGGGTTCACTCGTCCTCGGCCAGATCGACGACGCCATCAAGGACATCAACGCCTACCTCGCCCAATACCCCCAGGGACGCTTCGTCTCCGAC
>JANXRL010000132.1 GCA_025352985.1 Verrucomicrobiota bacterium | reverse complement strand
TTCACAGCGCGGTCGTCGAACTCGTCGCGCTAAAAGGTGCCAAGATCCAATACATCACCGTCCAGAACTGGGCCAACAACGTCTTCAATCTCGTCACCAAACGCGGTGTCGCCCACGAAGACGCCGAGATCAAGTGGATCGACTGCAACATCGGCAGCCGCCTCACCATGAAATACCCCGGCGTCGTCCTGAAAGGCAAACGCGCCCGCGGCGAAGTCATCTCCATCGCCCTCGCCAACGACGGCCAGCACCAGGACACCGGCGCCAAGATGATCCACGCCGCCGACGACACCACCTCCGTCATCGTCGCCAAATCCATCTCCGTCGGCCAGGGCCGCTCCACTTATCGCGGACAGGTCCACATCCCGAAGCACCTCAAAGGTTGCAAAAACAACACCGAGTGCGACGCCCTCCTCATCAACACGAACAGCCGCACCGACACCTATCCCGCCATCACCGTGCGCGGCGACACCCATGCCGTGCAGCACGAAGCCTCCGTGTCTAAAGTGTCCGAAGAGCAGATATTCTACATGCAGCAGCGCGGCCTCACCGAGGCGCAGGCGATGAGTCTCGCCGTGAACGGCTTCGTCAACGACCTCGTCCGCCAGTTCCCCATGGAATACTCGGTCGAGCTCAAGCGCCTCATCGACCTAGAAATGGAAGGTAGTGTCGGTTAACCCAACGACCGATCTTCGTCACAGAGAACACCGCGCTCCGATCCGGAGTTCACAGAGACAATCCTTCAAACCACTCCTGAATCCACTCCGCCCTTATTCCGAACTCTGTGACCTCTGGGTCCGAGCTCTGTGAACTCTGTGGCAAATTCCGATTCCGACTTCTTCCAGCCCATGTCCGCCCTTCCCGAAACCCTCGCCGCTCCCGGCCTCGACTCCACCCGCTTCGCGCAGCACCTCTCGCAGCGCAGCTACCTGCCCGCCTGGTGGCTTGAGGCCAAGAAGGCCGCGTGGAACCAGTTCAACGCCCTCCCGATGCCCTCGCGCACCGACGAGACCTGGCGCTTCAGCAGCCTCGGCTCGCTCGACCTCACCGGCTTCGACCTCCCCGAAGACCCGTCGTCGCACATCCCGAATCTCTCCGCCTTCCCGCAGGCCGCCGAGCTCATCTTCTCCAACCGCCAGGTCGTCGCCCGCAGCGCCGTCCCCGCCGACCTCCTCACCAAGGGCGTGATCTTCTGCCCCCTCGACGAAGCACTCCGCGATCACGGCGACCTCGTCAAAACCTACTTCCAAAAACTCCCCGCCAACCTCGGCTCGGAGAAATTCGTCGCCCTTAACACCGCCCTCACCGCCGCCGGCGCCTTCCTCTACGTCCCTAAGGGCGTCGAAGTCGCCCTCCCCTTCGTCGTCCAGCACACCCTCTCCGGCGCCAACAAAGCGACCTTCCCCCACACCATCGTCGCGCTTGGCGAAAACGCCAAGGCCACCCTCGTCGAGTTCTTCGTCTCCGCCGACAAAGGCGCCCGCCAGCTTTCCTCCGGCGTCAACGATCTCCACGCCGGCCCCGGCGCCCATCTCACCTACGTCGGCGCGCAGAACTGGTCCCACGACACCCTCGCCTTCCAGACCAACTCCATCGTCGCCGAACGCGACGCCCGCGTGCTCTCCCTCAATGTCCACCTCGGCGGACGCCAGGCGCGCCACGAATCCCACTCCCGCCTCCTCGGCCCCGGCGCGCACTCTGAGATGCTCGCCCTCACCATCGCCGAAGGCACCCAGGAGTTCGACCAGCGCACGCTCCAGACCCACGTCTCGCCGCGCACCACGTCGGACCTACTCTACAAAAACGTCCTCCTCGACACCGCGACGACCATCTTCTCCGGCCTCATCATCGTCGAACCCGACGCCCAAAAGACCGACGCCTACCAGAAGAACCGCAACCTCATGCTCTCCGACACCGCGCAGGCCCACAGCCTCCCCGGCCTGGAGATCCAGGCCAACGACGTGAAGTGCAGCCACGGTTCCACCACCAGCCGCATCGAACCCGAACAAAAGTTCTACCTCCAAGCCCGCGGCATCGACCCCACCAAAGCCCACGAGCTGCTCGTCTTCGGTTTCTTCGAGGAAGTCCTAGGCAAGCTCGACAACGCCGACCTGCACGACGCGTTGATCGCCCTCATCAAATCCAAGTTCAAAAAGTAATCTGGAACTCAAGAAATCAGGAAAAAATCCGCCCCCGGTTCGATTCCTGAGTTCCTGATTTCCAGATAAAATCCGTCTCCTCCTCCCGCCCATGTCCTCCAAAGAACGCACGCTCTCCCGCGATCTCGTCGTCACCCAGATCCCCAGCGGCGACAAACACACCCTCTTCGCCGGCGACAAAGTCTTCATCCACCAAGTGCTCGGCGGCACGTTCACCGTGCAAGGCGACGCCGGCCTCTACCGCATCGATGGCAAAGACGGTGACGCCATCGGCGAAGCCATCGTTGACCATGCGGTTGACGCCGCGACCCTCGCCGACGGCGCGCCCGACCCCGCCGCCGTCTGGGACCAGCTCAAGAAAGTCTATGACCCCGAAATTCCGGTAAACATCGTCGATCTCGGCCTCGTTTACTCGATGGACATCGAGGCCCAGCCCGCGCCCAACCCCGCCGACGCCCCCGCCTACAAAGTCGCCGTCGCCATGACCCTCACTGCCCCCGGCTGCGGCATGGGCCCCGCCATCGCCGAAGATGCCAAAACCAAAATTCTCCT
>JANXRL010000096.1 GCA_025352985.1 Verrucomicrobiota bacterium | reverse complement strand
ATGCCTCGGCCGCTGGTGGCGTTGATCACGTCGATTTCCAAGCCGATCAAGCCGCGCGTGGTGATGGTGGCTTCGATCATGGTGGTGGCGGTGAGCTTCTCCATGTTGGTGAGCTGCCCCTTGCGGTTGGCAAGATTCTGCATGATCGAGCCGACGCACTCGTCGGGCACTTCGATCCAGACGGTCTCGTAGGGCTCGTGGCGGGCGCCGTCCACGATCTTTTCGATCACGGTGGGGCGGGAGACGAGCATTTCGAAGCCTTCGCGGCGCATGGTCTCGACGAGGACGGCGACCTGCATGGTCCCGCGGGCCTTGACGTTGAACACGCCGGCGCGCTCGGCGTCATCGATGTAGATGGAGACGTTGGTCTTCAACTCTCGCATAAGCCGCTCGCGAATCTGGCGGGAGGTGACGAGCTTACCTTCTTGACCTACAAGGGGGCCGTCGTTGACCGAGAACTGCATCTCCAGCGTGGGCGGGTCGATCTGGGTGAAGGGGAGGGCGTGGGCCTCCTCGCGAACGTCGAGGGTGTCGCCGATGTCAACGTCTTCAAAACCGGCGAGTCCTACGATGTTGCCAGCGTGGGCTTGCTCGACTTCGCGCTGGCCTAGGCCGGTGAACTCGAAGATCTTGGTGACTTTGGTGCGGACCTTCTTGCCGGCTTCGTTGTGGCGGATGACAAAGAGCGGATCGCCGACCTTGATGATGCCGCCGAGGATCTTGCCGACGGCGATACGACCGACATAGTCGGACCAGTCGATGTTGGAAACCAACATGTGGAAGGGCTCGTCGGGCTTGGCGAAGGGCGGCGGGATGTGGTCGATGATCGTCTGGAAGAGGGGCTTCATGTCCTTTTTCTCGTCGCCGAGCTTATACATCATGTAGCCGTCGCGGCCGGAGCCGTAAACGACAGGGGCGTCGAACTGTTCCTCAGTGGCTTCAAGTTCCATGAGGAGTTCGAGGACTTTGTCATACATCTTGACCGGGTCGGCGTTGGGACGGTCGATCTTGTTGATGACAATGACGACCTTGAGACCGTGCGCGAGTGCCTTGCGGAGCACGAAACGGGTCTGCGCCTGGGGACCGTCGTAGGAATCGATCACGAGGAGAACGCCGTCCACCATGCGGAGGGCGCGCTCGACTTCGCCGCCGAAGTCGGCGTGGCCGGGGGTGTCGAGGATGTTAACGATCTTGTCGTTCCAGTGAACGGACGTGTTCTTGGCCTTGATCGTGATACCCTTTTCCTTTTCAAGGTCCATGGAGTCCATGGCGCGGACTTCCATGGTCTGGTTGGCACGGTAAACGCCACCCTCCTTGAGGAGTTGGTCGACGAGGGTGGTCTTCCCATGGTCAACGTGGGCGATGATGGCGATATTGCGGATGTTCTGGTTCATAAGCGCGGAGGGCGGTCTTTCTTTGGAAAAGGGAAGAACGTGCGGAGGGGTTTAGCCCTTGGCAAGGACTAAGGCGGAGGGGTGGTGTCCTAATTTGAATTAAGTCTTTCTCGCTGGGCGCTCTGGCACGAGAAAAGTCAGAATGAATACGAGCGAACGAGGGGAGCTTTTGAGGAAGAGGTTTCGGGCACTTGGGGGCCTGCCGTTGCCAAAAATGGAAAGGCGCCCACTGACAAACGCCCCTGTCAAACCCAAGGGCTACCAGCTACGGCCATTCCCGGTTTTGCTTCAAAAGCACCGCGTTAGATGGGTCAGCGAGGCCGATCTGCGGCCTGCGGTCACGGTTACAACGAAACGGCGCCAAGGACCTTCAGCTTTAACGGTGCTCGCGAAACAAAAGCCGGTGAAGCTCCTCAAGGACGCATCGAAGCTCGCTGCTTATCGTTTGTGAGCGTTTGACGCTATCGCAGCACGAACTGCGGTTAATGGCGACGTGATTGGGGGTAGTTCCAATACGGTGAAGGCCTCGATCTGCCCCTCTTTCCCGTTTTCTTCCGGATAGCCCCAGGCATAGCAACGCGTCGCCTTTGGATGGCCTGTCAGGTCAAATATCTCGACTTCTCCGTCCCAGATGACGGCTCCCTTGAAAAATTCGCGCACAGGCACCGTGCCGCTGTGTTTGGCGGTGCAGTGATGGGAGACTTCTACCGCCCGCTTTAATTCCACCAGGTAATCGGCGCTCATGCGGAGAGAGCAACCAAGTCCTTCACACTCCACAAGCGGGAAGACACGCCGATGGCCATCGCGGGTGTCGTGCGAATACTGGAGTGGATCTTAACAAAATTGTAGTAGGCAAAATGCAGGGCGACGGCCGCTTCAAAGTTTTCGAGCTTCTTCGAGAACCCGTTGGTCAGTCGCGTGAGGCGACGGCAATGCATTCTCATGGTGAGGTTTTGCCGTTCAACGATGGAGGTTCCGATACGGTCAGGCTCACCGGTAATCACGGTGCGCCTGACCGATTCGATTTTGGGAGGCGAATATCTCCCTTCCGTTTCCGAGGTTCGGTAGATTTTTACTACCTGCCCGTAGTCGATTTCGCTACCGAAGCTTTTTTCGACAGCAGAAACGTAATGATGCATGCCATCAGAGGAGAGCTGGATGCGGTTTTTCATGCGGGCGGAAACATCAGCTACGAAGGCATCCGTGGAAACGCTATCCCGTTTTCCGACCAAGAACGAAGGGACCACTTTGCTGTCTGGATCGATGGCCACATACGTCCATGCATCACCGTAATCAGTGGAATCCTCCTTTCTGATCATTCGCTGCTTTTTACCCACGAATCCCCATATCTCATCTACCTCCAGTTTTTCGCAGGGGAGTTCGCGCATGCTTTCATCCAGAAGCTTTTGGCTAGCCTGGCCCACGCGAACACCCAAGCGCATGACGGTGTCTCGGTGAATGCCGGTCATGCGCTCGATGGAGCGAATGCTGGAGCCTTCAACCAGGGCTCCAATGGCGATACTTTGTTTTTCGATCGAAAGAATGTTCGACATGGAATGATAAGGGTTGACTTATTGTAATACGAGAATAGACATGTAATGTCAATGTATTTTCGTATTACAAAAAATGAGTGCAAAAATGGGACGCCCTAAGTTGCCGGTGGATGATGCGCGAAAGGTATATCCGCTCCGGTTATCCAAAAACGAAAAAACGGTTTTTCAGGCCGCTGCGGCGGCCGAAAAAATAGCCCTTCCCAACTGGATGCGAAAAGTCTTGACGGAAGCAGCTCAAACAACAAACTGTAATACAGAAAGTGGAGCTAGTCGGACTTGAACCGACCGCTGGGTAGATGTAGAGCCTCCCGTGCGGCAACCTGCTAGCCCCTCGTTCTGAAAGTTTAAGGTTAGCCTAGGCCCTGTTAGCTTCTTCCCCTCGAAAAGTAGGAAGCTAACGGGGTTTCTTTTTGCGCGACCCTGATACCGGCTCCTAGCAGGGTCATGTTTTTATCATCTTATAGAAGAGATTCTTGGTTGAAAATAGGCGCTAATTCAGTGTGGGTTATTTGTGATCCTGAAGTGTCCAAATCCCGCGAGAAACCATCCGGAACGTCTTCTTGTCGCGACTCAGTAGTGACGAAAGATTACCTATCGACTTAATGCTCGATCCATTGGCCTGCATGATAACCAAAAGTTCGGTCATGGGCATGGGAGTGCCCTTTTCGCGTAAAATATCTACGGCGATTTGCCGATTAGTGCGTTTTGCGGCGGGCTCAGCAGAGGCCTGGGCGGAGGGTGACTGTGCAGCAGGACGGGGACTGGGATCTTCTTCTTTCAACTCAGACCTAAGAATGCGGGCAACATTTCTAAACTCCTTGGCTCGCTCTTCGAAATTCGCAGCCATTTTTTCCAGTTGAAGTGGAGTGAATGCGGTCATGCGTGCGAAGATTTCGCGAGTAATCTAAGATTGCAAATACAAAAATAGGATTTCCTTGAGTTACAATGTTCCCGTCCCTGAGAATAGTTCTATTCGCCATCAGGGCCGTATGCCCGACAGTGGAATTACGCCGCTACATGTTCAAAATGGCTGGGACGGCATAGAATGAATCCCTGATTGTTTCAGAGCGAAAATAGCCAGCTTAAAAGAGGAAGGTCAAAGATGACTCCGATCAAAAAATGCCTCGGATGGGGTGACGCTTGTCGTCATCATCGAGATGAAGGAAATCGACCATTAATCTTCCAACAAGGGATATGATGAAGCGTTCCTACAGCAGGCAGTGCGCATGTGGAGGCAAAGCGGCATCCGAACACGGAAAAATGGGTCTCGCCACAGGAACGCATAACGCATCAGCACAGGGCATGATTTTTGGAGGTATGACTTAATACTTTGGCGCACTTTTCGTCATGTGAAGCCGCCGAAGGAAAGTAAACCTAGTCCTGCCGCTTAAACTTCGGTGCCGACACAAACCGTGGCAGCCTTACTCGACGTAACGACGCAGCATGGTTGTGACCTCCTTAAGGTCGCGCCGTCGTTGTTCGGGGGTGTCGGCCTCGCCTATGCAGTGCTCGACGTGCTCTACGAGGATTTTTTCAGCGAGAGACTTTAAGGCGCTGCGTGCGGACACGATCTGGTTCATCACTTCGGCGCACTCGTAGTCACCGGCCACCATCGACTCAACGCCCTTGAGCTGCCCGATGATGCGGCGCAACCGGATCTGAAGGGCGCGCCGGTCTCCTTCGATATTAGCAGGATTGTGTGACATGCACGGAGCTTGGCCCTTGGGAGCGCCAAGCGAAAACAAATAAACTTGTTAATATGGGGGGTGGGGGTATGGAGCACCTATGGATATTTCCCAGATGCTCCAGCAAGGCGGCGACAATGCCTTTGTCTTCGTTCCCACCGCGATCCTGCTGGGCGCGCTCCACGGCCTTGAGCCGGGCCATTCGAAAACGATGATGGCAGCCTTCATCATCGCGGTTCGAGGAACCATTGTTCAGGCCGTTCTGCTTGGCCTTTCCGCGGCTATCTCCCATTCGCTTATCATCTGGGTTCTCGCCGCCGGAGCCTTGCATTTCGGTTCGAGCTGGAGCGCGGAATCTACCGAACCCTACTTCCAAATCGGATCAGGCATCATGATCGCCGGACTTGCGGCCTGGATGTTTTGGCGCGTGCGGCGCGATCAACGCATGGCGGCGGATCACGCGGCCGAGCATGAAAAAGAGGGGCCCCACCACGGGCAGCTCATCGACACGGGGCATGGTTTTGTCGAGGTCGAGGTGTTTGAGACGGGAGTGCCGCCACGTTTTCGCCTCCATTTTTTCGATTCGAGCAAAAATCCCAAGGACGCGCCGAAACACGACATTCTCCAGATCGAAACCCGTCGAGATGGCGGCTTGACCCAGATTTTTGAATTCAAATGCGTAGAACAAGCGGATGGCGACAGCTTCCTGGAGTCGCTCTCGGAGATTCCCGAGCCCCATGCATTCACTGCGATCCTGACGCAGTCCCATCACGGTCACGATCACCGCTATGAGATCGTCTTCACCGAGGACGCGCATCACCACCACCACGCCGATTTGAGCAACCTGACCGCGGGAGAATACGCCGATGCGCACGAGCAGGCGCACGCGGCGGACATCGCACGCCGCTTCACAAACCGGACTGTCACCACGGGACAGATCATCTGGTTCGGCGTCACTGGCGGGCTCATACCGTGCCCCGCCGCCTTCACCGTGCTGCTGGTATGCCTGCAACTGAAGCGATTCACCCTCGGCTTTGCCTTGGTGGCCGCGTTCAGCCTGGGTTTAGCCCTGACGATGGTGGCGTCCGGCGTGTTTGCCGCTTGGGGCGTTCGCCACGCGGAAAAGCGATTCAAGGGCTTCGGTAAACTCGCCCAACGTGCCCCCTATGTATCGGCGGTGCTGCTCGGTGGCCTTGCCACGTTTTTCATTGTCCAAGGCTGGCGCCATTTGTTGTGAGCGGCGCTTCGCCTCTGTCTTGGGGGCATTAAGTGATTCACCGGCCATTACGTAAAATGCCGTTACGCCAAGTAACGTAACGGCATTTTACGTAAACATACCGAGGCTTGCGCACTGTGTGATGCGTCCCGCCTTGCGGCAAAATATGCACGGGAAATGGCAAGATCCGCACAGGGAGACGGCAGGCCGGCATCGTATCAATGGGTGAAGAGGCAATTAACCGAAAATCTCAGCCTTTGCCTGAGCAGCCTCTTTACCGACCACACGGAGTGTGCGGAAAACAAACATCAACCCCCTAAAAATATGAATGCGAATTATCGTCCGTTGCGTATGATCAGCCTGCTTACCGTCATCGTCACGGCTTCCGTTTCGGCCTTTGCCGGCCCCGGCCCCCAATACTGGAATCTAATCAAACCCATCACGACCACTACGGAGGCTCAGGCGGTAAAGCCGGGTGACCCGATGGTGCTAGTATGCAGTGCGTGCAAGACTGTTTCGATCACCGAATACAAGTCGGCGTGGCAGAACGGCAAGGGTCCGGGCCGCTGGATGGAGATCGGGACCAAGCACTCGTGCGACAACTGCGGCGGTGAGATCACCGTTGTAAAAGGCAAGACGTCCGACAGCATGCAGCACAACTGTTCCAAGTGTGGCGACGGTGCCGCCTTTTGCTGCGCCGGAGTGGCAGGCGATTCCATGAAAGGCATGGATTCCGGCAGTAAATAAGAACTCGGATTTAAGGTTCCAGACCGGTCTGTTTTTAAAAAAGCGAACCGGTCACCATTCAAAATCCAGAGCGCAAGTTGCCGAACGGATAATCGTCCTCATGACCGCCGGATCTCATTTCTGCGGTCATGAGGTTTTAATTTATGCGGCTTTGGCCTGCGTTTCCGGGGCCAGGCGTTTCATACGAGGATTCACCATGAGCGACGTCATCCCTGTCGAGGAAACATGCGTTGTCTGCGAGAAGTTGGCCCGGAGTGAGGTGGACCCTGTCGGTTGGACAGTTGGGGTGTAGTTTTTAGTTATAGTTTCCGGGTCTGGTGACCAAGAGTAAATTTAAAGGGAGGGGTGCTGGGGAGGGAGCCGGAGGCTCTCTCCCCGCCCTGCCCGCCGCCGTCA
>JANXRL010000091.1 GCA_025352985.1 Verrucomicrobiota bacterium | reverse complement strand
CTGGCATGAAGATGGGCGTCTCGATTACGCCATGACGGGTGGTAAGGCGGCCGCGCCGAGCGGCGGTGGCGGTGTCGGTCTTGAGAAGCTGGAAGTGTCGAAGCATTTGCGCACCCCACCCTACCCGCACGCTTGACCCCCCTGTCAATCTGCTTGGTAATCTCCCGCAAAACCGCCGTGCTGCTCGTCATCGACAATTACGACTCCTTCACCTTCAACCTGGTCCAATACTTCGGCCAACTGGGCGTGGCGCAGCGCGTCTTTCGCAACAACGAGATCACACCCGCCGAGGCCCTCGCACTCAACCCCGACCGCGTGCTCATCTCACCCGGCCCCTGCTCGCCCGCCGAAGCCGGCGTGTCGCTCGACATGATCAAGACTTTCGCCGGCAAGAAACCCATCTTCGGCGTCTGCCTCGGCCACCAGTCCATCGGCCACTATTTCGGCGGCCGCGTCGTGCGCGCCGACCGCCTGATGCACGGCAAGACCTCGCCGATCCTCCACAAGAATACCGACGTGTTCAAAGGCCTCCCGCAGGGCTTCGCCGCCACCCGCTACCATTCGCTTCTCGTCGAACGCGCCACGTTGCCCGACTCGCTGGAGATCACCGCCGATACCGCGGAAGGCGAGATCATGGGCCTGCGCCACAAGACGCTCCCCATCTGGGGCGTGCAGTTTCATCCCGAATCCATCGCGACCGAGGGCGGCATGAAAATTCTGGAGAACTTTCTCGCGCTTAACTAATCCAACCTCCCATGCGCTGCCCCAAATGCACCTCCATCGAGGACAAGGTCATCGACTCCCGCATCAGCAAGGAAGGTGGTTCAATCCGCCGTCGCCGCGAGTGCCTTGAGTGCGGAAACCGCTTCACCACGACCGAGCTTCTCGTGCGCGAGGGACTCGTCGTGATCAAGCGCGACGGCCGCCGCGAGGACTTCGACCGCGAGAAACTCGTCCGCGCCGCCCGCGCTGCCTGTCACAAGCGCCCCGTGGACAACGAGCAGATCGGCATGCTCATCGAAGACGTCATCGACATCCTCGAGGCCCAATACGACACCGAGATCCCCTCGCACGCTATCGGCGACGCCGTCATGCAGCGCCTGCGCAAGATTGACGAGGTCGCCTACGTCCGCTTCGCCAGCGTTTACAAAGAGTTCCGCGACGTCTCGGAGTTCATGCACGAGATCAACGCCCTCGACAAAAAGCCCGATTCGCACGCCTGATGCCCGCTCCCGCCCGCGACGACCTTCGCCGCCTGCACTTCATCAACGCGCTTTTCGCGCACGTCACCGGCCACGACCTCTACCTCGCTCAACAGATCAAGGAAGCCATCGCCTTCAGCATTGGCGAGCTGGAGGAACAAACCCGCGAGCACCCCGAGTTCGCAGCCAAATACGACGACGCCTTCAACGCCTCCGCCGCGCTGCTCCTAGAGAAATTCTTCGCCGGCCAGCCGCGTCACGGTTTTTTCCACTGGGACGCGCTCAGCACTCTCACCTCGGCGACACCGCTCTTCGCCCGCGCCGAACTCATGACCGGACTCAAACGTCTCGCACCCTATCGCGAGTCCACGCTGCTCGTCACCAATCTCCGCCCCGCCCTGCTCCCGCCCGACAAACGCGCGACACCGCGACGCCAGCGCGAATACGAAGAGGCCCTCGCCTACACCCGCGAGCTCGCCGCCGCCCGCACCGCGCCCAGCGCCGACCTGCGCCTGTTGTTTCTCTGAGCTTGAATCTGGAAATCAGGAAATAAACCGGAACGGATTTAAATTAATGCAGCCCCCGGTATTTTTCCGATTCCTGATTTCCTGATTTCCGTATAGAAAATCTCCATGTCGAAAACTCTCTTCCAACGCATCATCGACCGCGAGATTTCCGCCAACATCGAGCACGAAGACGACCGCTGCATCGTCATCCACGACATCCAGCCCGCCGCCCCCGTTCATCTGCTCATCATCCCCAAGACCGTGATTCCACGCGTAGGCGATGCCTCACCGTCCGACGAAGCCACGCTTGGCCATCTCTTGATCACCGCCGGCGCCGTTGCAAAGAAACTCAACCTCGCCCGAGGCTTCCGCCTCGTCATCAACCACGGCCCCGACGCATGTGAAACCGTTCCTCATCTTCATGTTCACATGCTGGCCAAACGCCAGATGAGTTGGCCGCCGGGTTGAACGGTGGTTTTATCGCGGCTTCTTCGCGCCTCCCATTCGCTCGACCAGTTCGCCCACTAGCGGATTTGGGAAACGCCTACTCGGCGTGATCGCGTAAAACGTCTCGCGAATCTGCGATATACGATGGGTCTCCACCAGCACGCCACTTTCGATTTCATCGCGCACTACCACGGATGGAACGAGTGCAAGCCCCTCTCCCTCGCGGGCCAACAGACGCAGCATCGCCATGTCATCTACCTCGGCCATAATACGCGGTCTCGCACCCGCCGCCGCCGTTATCCGGTCAAAGGCCGCGCGCGTGTTGCTCTCCATGCTCGGCAGGATCACCGGCACATCCCGAAAATCCTCCGGAAATTTCAACCGCTTCTTCTTCCAAGCGGGCACACCCACCAGACTCACCGGTTGGTCCGCTAACAGGTGACTGTGCCAAGGACGCTCCGCATCACGTCGTGCCGCCTGGTTTGAAAGCACCAAGTCCACCTCGTGAGCATGCAACCCCACCAAGAGATCACGCAATGCACCCGACCGGATGATCACCTCGACATCCGTGCGATGCAGCGCCGGCTTCAGGAAATCCAGCTGAAAATTTCTGGACAACGTCGCCACCGCCCCAACCCGCAGCACCTGCCGCCCCCCGCGCTTCCGGTTTTGCATAACATCGACCAACTCCTCACCCGCTCGCCCGATCGTATCCGCATAATCCAGCGCCAGCCGCCCCGCCTCGGTCAGCGTCAGACCGGCTTTCTCCCGCACAAACAAACGGTGCCCCAGGCTCTCCTCCAACAGCTTCAATTGCACGCTCAACGCCGGCGTGGACAGCTTCAACTTGTCCGCCGCACGCGTCAGGTTCAGCTCACGAGCGATGACCCGGAAATATCGCAGATGATGGTAATTCAAAAACATGATTATCATTAACTAAAACCTAACGAATTCGTATAAAGCTTATAATTCCCTAAATCCACGAATACCGTTATTCTGCAAGTCATGCACTCGCTTCTCCCGCTTCTGCTCATCGCCATCCCGCTTCTGCCATTCGCCACCGGTCTCATCGCCAGAGGAAGCCAGCCGGCCCTCGCGGGCTGGCTTACGTCTGCCGGCGCCGCGACAGCCGTTTTGCTTGCCGTCATCGCAGCCGTAATTCTCGTTTCTGGCGCCCCTGTCACAGTCCACTGGACCCCCTTCGGAACCGACTCCGCGTTCAATCCCTCCATGCGGCTCGACGCCATCTCCTCCGTAATGGTGGTGCTGGTGTCCTTCCTGGGCATGGTCGTGCTGCGTTTTTCGCGCAACTACCTCGCAGGCGACTCAGGCCAGTCGCGTTTCTTCTCGTGGATGAGCCTCACCCTCGCCTCGGTGCTCACCGTGGTGTTGTCCAACCACTTGCTGATCATCGCGGGCGCTTGGATAATGACCAGTCTCTGCCTACACCGGTTGCTCCTTCACTATCCCGGACGCGCTGGAGCGATTTTCTCCGCTCGCAAAAAATTTGTGGTGAGTCGCCTCGCCGATGCGCTCCTCCTGATCGCCGCCCTCCTCCTGTATCGCTCCTACGGCACATGGGAGCTCGACGGCCTCTTCGCCGCCATCTCCACCGGTAAGACCGACGGCCTGACAATATCCGGTTTTCTCTTGGTTGGCTGCGCCGCGCTCAAGTCCGCCCAATTTCCTTTTCATAGTTGGCTGCCCGATACCATGGAAACCCCCACTCCTGTCTCCGCCTTCATGCACGCCGGCATCATAAACGCCGGCGGTTTTCTCGTGGTGCGGCTCTCGCCGCTTTTGGTCAACGCGCCCGCCGCACTCTCCACCTTGGCAATCCTCGGCGCGTTTACCGCCGCGTTAGGCGCCATCGTCATGCTCGCCCAACCAAGCGTGAAACGCGCACTCGCCTACTCCACCATCGCTCAGATGGGTTTCATGATGCTCCAGTGCGGACTCGGCGCGTTCGGTCTCGCGCTGCTCCACATCGTCGCGCACTCGCTCTACAAAGCCCACGCCTTCCTCTCCGCAGGCTCGACCATCGGCGCGATCCCCCGCGTCGCGATCAAGTTGAAGACCCCCGCGCTCACCATCGGCGTGCTCGGCGGTGCCTTGCTGGTCACCGGCAACGCAACTGCTCTCAACTTGCTCGCGCCCGGCATTCCTCTTCACCTTGGAGTCTTCGCCCTAATCCTCTCCCTCGCGCTCGCCTACGGCCTCGCCCGCATTTGGTCGACCGGAGTCGGCACACCCACCGCGCTGCGCGGGGTTGCCGCCGCCTCGGCTATCGCCGCCGCCAGCCTCGCCCTCAACACGGGTGCCAACACGCTTTTCATCGATCTTCCGGTGGTCACGCCTCCACCGCTGCTTCTCGCCTTTGTCGGCACGATATTCGTCGGGTTGTTCATCTTCCAAGCCCTTCTCTGGCGTGCCGCCAACTATGATTTAGGCCGGCGACTCTACGTCCACGCGCTGAATGGATTCTACATCGGCACCTATGCCAACCGTTTCCTCAGCGTCCTCTGGCCCCGCCACCAGACCGTTTGACCCGCACCAAATCGCACCCAACGCCTCTCTTTAAAAAATCACCTTTATGACGATCACCGAAACTCGCGCGCTTGGTCATACCACCGACATCGCCTCCGCCCTCAGCCGCATACCGCCGCTCTGGCCGCTCACGCACTTCGTCGCCGTCAACCCTTTCGTCGGCCTCATCGACCGGCCTTTCCCCGAAGCCTGCGCCCTGCTCCAACGCGCCACCGGGGCCGTCCCCCTCCAATCTCCCGCCGACTACCTCGCCGCCTATCGTTCAGGCGCGATCTCCCCTCAAGACATCGCCGAAGTCACGGACGACACCTGGTCCGTGCAACAACTGGAAGACGCCCTCGCTAAACTCGCCTCGGCCGAAACGCCCCAACCCATTCTCACCGTCGCCGATCTCCTCGATCAAGAACGCCCCCGCGCCCACTGGAGCGTCTTTGTCGTCGAGGAAATCTCCAAGTGGTGCGCCATCACCTTCGACGAAAACCAGACCACCTGGAACTCCCCCTGGAAATCGCGCGGCCTCTTCGCCTCTTGGCGCGAAGCCTCCCTGCACGACCACAACCCAGAAGCCTTCGGCTTGGCCGGCTTCCATACCTTTATCGCCAGCCTGCCGAACAATGCGGATGAATGCATCGAACAATGCCTGCACCTCCTCCTCCCCTCCAATATTCCGACCGTTGACTTCCTCCATCGGCAGCTAGCCACCATCTCAGGATGGGCCGGTTACATCCAATACCTCGTCCGCGAGGACTCGCTCCGGGGCCGGGACAACACCGCGCTCCACCAGCTCCTCGCCGTGCGCCTCGCCTACGACGCCGCCCTCTTCAACGCCTTTGGCAACGACGGCGTCTTCCGCTCCGATTGGCGCAACCAGCGCGCCGTCACCCCCGACTCCCACCTGCTCACCGCACTCACCCGCTGGCAGCTCGCTTACGAACTCGGCTACCAACGCACCCTCGCTCGCACCCTTGCCACGCAACCGTCCACGATGCCTCCCACCCGGCCCGCCGCCCAGGCCATCTTCTGCATCGACGTGCGCTCCGAAGTCTTCCGCCGCCACCTCGAAGCCGCCTACCCCGGCATCGCCACCACCGGCTTCGCCGGCTTCTTCGGTTTCCCCGTCGCCCATCACACTACCACCTCCTCCGCTCCCGGCGCACGCTGCCCTGTCCTGCTCGTGCCCCCGGTCGAGACCCACGAGCCGCTCTCGGCCTCCGAGGCCGCCTCCGTCCGGGCCGGACGCGCCGAGGCTGGCGCCTGGAAGGCATTCCAAAACTCCGCCGCCTCCTGCTTCTCCTTCGTCGAATCCGCCGGCCTCGCCTTCGGCGCCGCCCTCGGCCGCAACCCGCGCTCCGGCGACCCGACATGCTCGCGGGTCGCGCCTGACTTCGTCTCTGCCACCGCCGAAACCCGCGCCGCCATCGCCGAGGGCGCCCTGCGCAATATGAGCTTCACGCGAAACTTCCCCCGCCTCGTCCTCATCTGCGGCCACGGCAGCGAAAGCGCCAACAACCCCTACGCCACCTCCCTCGACTGCGGCGCCTGCGGCGGCCACGCCGGCGATGTGAACGCCCGCCTCGCCGTCACGACTTTCAACGACCCGCAGGTGCGCACCATTCTGGCTGCGAAAGGCATCACGATCCCGGCCGACACCGTGTTTGTCGCGGGCCTGCACAACACCGCGACCGACGGCGTCGCGCTCTTCGACCTCGAAAAGGTTCCCGACTCCCATACGGTTGACCTCGGCATCCTCCGCCCCGCGCTGGTCGCCGCCGGCGCGGGCGCCCGCCACGAACGTGCCCCCTCCCTCGGCCTCGCCGCCACGCCCACCGCCCGCCTCGAGGCCACCGTGCGCGCACGCGCTGCCGACATCTCACAAGTCCGCCCCGAATGGGGCCTCGCCAACAACGCCGCACTCATCGCCGCGCCCCGCAGCCGCACCACCGCGCTCAAGCTCGATGGCCGCACCTTCCTCCACGACTACGACGCCTCCGCCGACCCAGAAAACAAAGTTCTCACCCTCATCCTCTGCGCCCCCGTGGTCGTCGCCAGTTGGATCAACCTCCAATACTACGCCTCCCGCGTGGACCCCGTCCGCTACGGCAGCGGCAACAAGATACTCCACAACGTCGTAGGCGGCCTCGGTGTGCTCGAAGGCAACGGCGGCGACCTCAAGGTCGGCCTCCCGCTCCAATCCATTCACGACGGCGAAAAATTCGTCCACGAACCACGCCGGCTTACCGTTTACATCGACGTCGCCCCCGACCGCATCGACGCCGTCCTCGCCGCCCAGCCCGGTGTGCGCCAGCTCTTCGATCACGGCTGGATCCACTTGGTCGCCCTCAAAGGCGACGAAGCCCACCGCTACACGCTCGACGGTTGGCGCACCGTCTGAGTCACCGCGCCTCGAACGTGCCGTCCGCCCGCTTCGCGATCAGCCGCTTCAACTCCAGCATCATCAACGTCGCCGAAAGCCGCGCCGTCGGCAGCCCCGTCTGCCCGCTCACCGTGTCAATCGACACCATGGCTCCACCTGCAAAGCACGCATAAACTTGCCGCTCCTCCTCCGTGAGATTTGACGCCGCCAGCGCCGTCCCGCCCGTAGTCTTTTCAGGAATCGCCGACGGACGCAGACCATCAAGGTAGCTCAGCTCGCTCAAAATATCATCCACGCTCGTGAGCAGCGTAGCTCCATCGCGGATGAGCTGGTGACACCCCGCGCTCGACGGCTGGTCGATCCGCCCCGGCACTGCAAAAATCAACCGGCCCTGCTCGCCCGCAAAACGCGCCGTGATCATCGAGCCCCCGCTCACGTCGCTCTCCACCACCACGACCGCCTCGCTCATGCCGGCGACGATGCGATTGCGCATCGCGAACGACTGCTTGTCCGCCCGGCGCGTGAAGGGAAATTCCGAAACGATCGCGCCCTTCTCCTCAACCTGCCGGTAAAGCGTGAGATTCTCCGGAGGGTAGATGATGTCGATGCCGTTGCCCAGCACGGCCGCCGTCATGCCTCCCACCGAAAGAGCGCCCTCGTGCGCCGCCGTGTCGATGCCGCGCGCCAGCCCGCTAACCACGCAGAAACCCAGCCGTGCGAGCTCCGCGCCCAGTTTTTTGGCGACACTCTGGCCATAGAGCGTCGTCCTCCGGCTGCCCACGATGGCGATGCAAGGCTTGGCAAAATCATACGTCCCTTTCCGGTAAAGTCCGATAGGCGGGCTATCGATCTCCCGGAGCAATTTCGGATAGGCCGGATCACGCATCGTGATGAACGTGGTGTGGGCCTGCGCCATGCGTTCCTCCTCGCGCGCGAGGTCAAAATGTTCGCGCCAGTGGGCGAGCGTCCCGCTGATGACCGGCCCCACGCCCTTGACCTCCGACAACCGCCTGGGGTCCGTCGTCAGCACCGCGCATGGATCGCCGCCGAGTTCCTCCAACAAGCGGTTGAGCGTGATGGGGCCGATGTTCGGCAGCGCATTCAAAACGAGAAACGCCTGTGTTTCCGTAAGATCGCTCATACGTGGTCCTTTCTTAACACCGCCGGGAGAAAGTCGATCAACTGCGTGGTCTGCACCGCTACCTGCCCGTGGGCTTGAGCGAGCGCATCCGCCGCCTGCCCGTGCCAAACGGCCGCCCGGCAAGCCGCTTCCAGCGGATCGGCCGGCGACTGCGCCAGCAGCCCCCCGGTCAATCCGGCCAAAATATCCCCGCTGCCTCCACGCGCCAGGACCGGGCCTCCAAAAAAACTGTGATAACGCGCGTCCCCCGCCTGCACGGTCGTGATCGGACCTTTCCGAATCGTCACCGACCCCATCGGAATCGCCGCCTCGATGCGGGCAAACTCCCCCCCATGCGGGGTAAGCACGCGCGGCGCGGCGCCCGCGCGCACGATGTCCGGCTGGAGCGCATCCGCATCGATCACCAGCGGAACGAACGAACGCGACACGACATCTTTGATGAGCGCCAGCGTCTCCAGCTCGCGCCCCAAGCCGGGACCGACGAGCAGCGCCGAAGCCCGGTCCACTCGCGCGGCCAGCAAGTGCGAGCCTTCGAGGGCTAGGCCACCCTCTGGCGTCTCCGGCCAGCCCACCCACATCGCCTCGGGCGCGCGCGCGGCAAACGCCGCCACCAACGACTCTGGCACAAACGCCGTCACCAGCCCCACCCCGCTCCTCAACGCCGCAAGCACGCTCATGAGCACCGCGCCCGGATAGCTCCGCGAGCCGCCCACGACAAACAAATGCCCGAAGGTGCGCTTGTCGGAACGTGAATACCGCAGTGCTCGAAGCGGATCGAGCGTCGCCGACGCAAGCACCCGCTCCGATGCATTCGCCGTCACCGCAAAATCCAAGTCGAGATAACGAATGCGCCCGGCATTCGGCAGTGTGAGCAACGGCGACTTCACGATGCCGGTCGCGTAGATGAAATCCGCTTGGAACGCCCCGGGTTCGCCCAAGCCACTTGGCAGGTCAACCGCCGCCCGAAGCCGGATTTTGAGCGCGCGCACCTCGGCAAAAAGCGCCAAAACCGCAGGCTCGAGCGGAGCACGAAACTGATAACCAAACACGCCATCCAGCAAGAGATCGTAGCCATCCGCCAACCACCGACTGACGCTCGTCGCGCCGGGAGCCAGTTCGCGCCACGCGCGTTGCGCCAACGGTCGCAGTGCCCGCTCGCCGTAAATGAACCGGACTTCGATGCGAGCGTGCGGATGCAGTTCGCGAATATGCCGCGCGGCGATGAGCGCATCGCCCGCGTTGTGCCCCTTGCCCGCCAACACGACTACGCGGGCGGCGGCGGGAAATTCACCGATTTCGCTGAAATCCATCAACACCGCCTTGGCGACTGCGCGGCCGGCTTTCCGCATCGCCGCCCACTCGCTCTCTTCATCACCGGCAAAACAGGCCGCCTCGAAATCCTTGGCTTCGGCACAAGTGAGGATGGGATGCGCGACGACCATGGGGGAAAACCTAGGCAGACTTCACGATGGCGGCAACGGCCATCGCAGCCGTATCCGTGTGTGAAAGCGTGAGCATGACCGACGTGCCGCCCACCTGCCGGAGCAGCGCCAGCCCTTTTTCGTCGAGGCGCACGAGCGGCTCGTGCCGTTCGCCGTGGTAAACCGACACGGATTTCCAGCCGATCTCCGCGCCGATACCGGTCGTGAACGCCTTCGAAACGGCTTCCTTCGCGGCGAAGCGGGCGGCGAGATGCTTGTGCGGAAACTTCATCCCGAAACAATAGATACGCTCCTCGTCGGTGAAAACCCGGCTGAGAAAACGGTCGCCCTGGCGCTCCAACACGCCCGCGATGCGCGCCACATCGATGAGGTCGGCGCCAAGCCCAAGCAGCAGGCCGCCGGGAGGCAGGGAAATGAGGCGCGGCTCGCTCATGGATTCATGAGGCTCTTCATCGTTTGCACGGCCTCCACGATGCCCGTGAAAAGCGCTCGGCTGACGATGGTGTGCCCGATGTTGAGCTCGTGCACATGCGGCAGCGTGCGGATCTCGGTCACGTTCGCGTAGTTGATACCGTGGCCGGCGTTGACGACCAGACCGGCGTCATGCGCGGCGAGCGCGCCCTCCCGCAACCGCGCAAACTCGGCGGCCCGCTGTGGCGTATGCCAGGCATTGGCCCATGCCCCGGTGTGCAATTCGATCCATGGCGCACCGAGCCTGGCGCTGATTTCGATCTGCGCAGGCACCGGATCGATGAAAAGACTGGTGATGATACCCGCTGCGTTCATCGCCTCGACGCAGGCCTTTACCCGGTCACGGTTGCCAACAACATCCAGCCCTCCCTCGGTGGAAATCTCCTCGCGGCTCTCGGGCACGATGCAGACCGTGTGCGGCTTCAGCTTCAGGGCAAAAGCGATCATCGCGGGTGTGCAGGCCATCTCCAGGTTGAGGGGCGTGCGGCCGATTTCGCGTAGCCGCCACACATCATGATCCTGAATGTGGCGGCGATCTTCGCGGAGATGCAAGGTGATGCCATCGGCTCCGGCCGCTTCCGCCTGCAGCGCAAATTGCACGGGATCAGGCTCGACCGGCCCGCCCTCGGTTTGGGCATAACTGCGGTAGCGGGCCTGCCGGACAGTCGCGCAGTGGTCGATGTTTACGCCAAGGAGAATCATGGGATCATGGAGACAAACAGAAATGGGAGAGTCAGGAAATCAGGAATATGCCCTGAATTTTCCTTCCTGCGACCGCGAGTTCAAGATTGGTTGGCCGTTATGACCAAGCCAGCGCCCAAGCCCGAAAACCTATTTCTTAATCTGATTTTCAACATCGGCATTCCGTGGGCCGCCCTCTCGCTGCTCAGCAAACCCGAAAGGCTCGGTCCCGTGTGGGCATTGGTCGTAGCCGTCGCCTTCCCCCTGGGCTATGGGGCCTGGGATCTGGCGGTCCGCAGAAAAACCAACTTCATCTCCATTCTGGGATTGGTGAGTGTGGTCGCCTCGGGCGGGTTGGGACTCCTCAAAGTCGCCCCGTTTTGGTTCGCCGTCAAAAGCGGGGCCGTGCCGGTTTTGATCGGTCTAGCCGTGTGGGTCTCGTCCCGGACAAAACGTCCGCTCGTGCGGGAGATTCTCTACAACGAACAGGTCATCGACGTCCCCCGGGTGGACGTCGCTCTGGCGCAGCGAGGCAATCGCCCGGAGTTTGAACGGCTGATCAACCACGCCAGCATGCTCCTCGTCGCCACGTTTGTGGTCAGCGGCGCGCTTAACTTTGGTCTCGCCCGCTACGTCATCAAAAGCCCGGGTGGCACGCCGGAGTTCAATGCCGAGCTGGCCAAGATGCACCTGCTCGACATCCCGGTCGCCACCGTTCCCAGCATGGCCATGATGATGTTCGCCCTGTGGAAACTGATCGGCGGCATACAAACCCTCACCGGCCTGAGCTTGGAGGAAATCTTCAAGGCTCCGCCGGAGAAGCCAAAACCGAAACCGGCGGCTGCGGTTCAAAATTCCGACAAGCTTTAAAGCAAAAAGCCGGGCGAAATTCGCCCGGCTTTTTTGAGTGGGTCGTTTTATCGACGGCTTGGCCGCGTTTAGCGCAGGTTCATCGGAATAAAATCGCGCTTCGGCGCGCCCACGAAAATCTGGCGCGGGCGGTAGATACGACCCTTGGTATTCGAGGCGACTTCACGCCAGTTGGCGATCTGGCCCGGCGCACGGCCCATGGCGAAGATCACCGTGAACATGCTCGTCGGAATGCCGAGGGCGCGCATGATGATGCCGCTGTAGAAATCGACGTTCGGGTAGAGTTTGCGCGAGATGAAATAATCCTCGTGCAGCGCGGCCTCTTCCAGGCGCTTGGCGATGTCGAGCAGCGGATCTTTGATGCCCAGTTTCGCAAGCACTTCGTCGCAGGCCTTGCCGATGATCTTCGCGCGCGGGTCGTAGTTGCGATAAACGGGATGGCCGAAGCCCATCAGGCGGTTGCTCTTGCTGCCCGATTTGGCGGACTCGACAAAACGCGTGCCGTCGTCGCCCTCGTCGTGGATCGACTGGAGCATGTTCATCACGGCGGTGTTCGCACCGCCGTGGAGCGGGCCGGAAAGCGCGCCGATGCCGGAGGAAAGCGCCGTGAAGATGTTGGCCGCGCTGGAACCGACCATCCGCACAGTGGAAGTCGAGCAGTTCTGCTCGTGATCGACGTGGAGGAGCAAGAGGAGATTCAGCGCACGGGAGACCTCCGGAATGATCTTATAGTCATCGTAGGGCTCCGAAAACATCATGTGCAGGAAGTTGTCCGCGAACGGCAGATCCTTCGGGAAGATGTATGGCAGCCCTTTCTGGTGACGGTAGATCATCGCGCCGAGCGTGCGGATCTTCGAGATGAGGATCGCGGCGGACTGGTCGAAATTTTTGAGGTCTTCCTCGAAATTATTGGTCGCGAGCTCGGGATGGTAGGCTCCCAGTGCGCCGACCAGAGAACTCAGCATGACCATCGGCGGGGCTTCTTTGGGAAATCCTTCAAAGAGCTTTTGCATCTGCGTGTCCACGATGGCGTGTTCGCGGAGGAGCTTGCCGAACTTGACCCGCTGGTCGGCGTTGGGCAGTTCGCCGTAGATGACCAGATACGCGGTCTCGACGTAGTTGGACTGGGCCGCGAGCTGTTCGATCGGATAACCGCGATGGCGGAGGATGCCGTTGTCACCATCCAGATAGGTGATGGTGCTTTCGCAGGAGCCCGTGTTGCCGTAACCCTGATCGTAGCAAATGTAGCCCGTGTCGGCGCGGAGTTTCCGGGTGTCGATGGCTCGCTCCCCCTCGGAACCGATCATGATGGGCAGGGTAATTTCTTTATCGTCGAGTTTGAGGGTAGCAGAATTCGCCATAGGTAAATGAACAGAGCAAAATCCGCACCGGATGCAAAGGAAAGTCGCACAGCGGAGTGTTACTTCGCGGCATCCATAAGTGCGAACGGTCGGTGAGTTTAGCAAAAGTATTGCCCCACCCCGCGATTAACCGGGTGCTCAAGCCAGGATCGCGGCCGAAGCAGAAGCGGCCTCGGCAAAATTACGGTAAATTTTCAGCCCTTTGGCCTGGCTTTTCTCAGGATGAAACTGGGTCGCGAAGCAACGCCCGCGCCCAATCGCGGCGGTGAAGACGCCGCCGTAATCACATTCGGCTAAAATCAGTGACGGATCGGACGGGACACAGTGAAAGCTGTGCACAAAATAAAAGGCTTCGCCTTCGTTCAGCAGTCCGTCCGCCAGCGGCGAATCCGACTGGGTGAACCGCACGGTGTTCCAGCCCATGTGCGGAATCTTAAACTCCGGAGGGCGTTGAAAACGCACCACCTTGCCGGGGAAAATGCCGAGACCTTCCGTTTTTCCGCCCTCTTCAGAATAATCAAAAAGCGCCTGCATACCGAGACACACACCAAGAAATGGACGATCCGCCGCGATCCACGCGCGGACGGTGCCTGCAAGCCCGCTGGCTTTAAGCGATGCGACGCAATCTTCCAACGCCCCCACCCCTGGAAGCACCAATCCAACGGCCGACGACACTTCGACATCGGCCGGCGTATGCACGATCCTCACGTCGGCCCCGACGGCCTCAAGGGCCTTGGTGACGCTGCGCAGGTTGCAAATGCCGTTATCGATGACGGCGATGACGGGAACAGCCATACGACCAATCAAATCTTGCCCTTGGTGGAAGGCAATTGGTCAGCCGCGCGCGGCTCGATCTGGGTGGCGGTATCGAGAGCACGTGCGAGGCCCTTGAAGATGGCCTCGGCAACATGGTGCGGCTCCTCGCCGTAGATCAGCGTGACGTGGAGGTTCGCGCCGAGCGCGTTGCTGAACGCACGGCAAAATTCCTTCACCAAGATAATATTAAAATCACGCACGAACTGCGTCGACGCCTCGACCTGATAGGCGAGATGCGGACGTCCGCCGATGTCCACGACGACACGCGCCAACGATTCGTCCATGGGCAGCAGGAAAAAACCGTAGCGTTTGATGCCGAGCTTGTCGCCCAGCGCCTTCTTGAAGGCGTCGCCGAGCACGAGGCCGACGTCCTCAACGGTGTGGTGATAATCGACGGCGACGTCGCCGTCGCACGTCACGTCGAGATCGAAGAGGCCGTGCTTCGCGAAGAGCGTGAGCATGTGGTCGAAGAACGGGACACCGGTGTCGATTTTCGACACGCCGGTGCCGTCGACGGCGAGCGTGAGCGCGATGTCGGTTTCGGCGGTCTTGCGGGAGAGAGTTACTGTGCGCAAAGCGGGCATATAATGGGTTACAACTTGAGTTTCACGCGTTATCACGGCCAAAGACAAGAACGGAGGCCACTTGCGAAAAATACCCCGCCACGGCCTTGGGCGCGCCGGCGGAAAACCACCGGCGCACTTACCGACCGCAGCGGGGCGACTCCGCACTTATTCGCCTGCACCGCCGTCGCTCGCGAGAGCGCCGTCGGCCCACACGGGACGCACCGGTGCCTCCGGACGTGGCACGGCGCGCCGAGGCCGGGCCCGTCGCGTTCTGGCCCGTCGGGCTGGCGAAGCGCGCCTCGCGGCGCTCCTCGGTCCAGAGGCTGACGACGCGGAAACCGATGTTGTTGTTCTCGTTCGTCGCGTCGTTGTCGTTCCGGTTCGAGGACCGAAGGATATTCTCGTTGTTGTTCTACGAACCGCCCCGCGCAACCGTATCCGCCCGTCGGCAAACACCACGAACCCGCAGAAATCTACCCCGCCCGCCGTCGGCCCGCAGCGGTATTTATCCGGGTGGATGCTCAACTCCAGCCCGCGCACAAACGCCTTCACATGCGCGCCCCACTCCCGCACCTGCGCCCTATCTTCGCCGAAGAGGATAAAGTCATCCACGTAACGCACGTGGCCCGGCACCCGTAGCTCCTGCTTGATGAAATGCTCGTGCAGATCGAGGTAGAGATTGGCGAAAAACTGGCTCGTCAGGTTCCCGATCGGCAGCCCCCGCCGCCTCACCTCCACCGCCAGCAGGTCTTCGCCCGGTCACACCTGCTCCTCGGCGGCCGCATGGCTGGCGAGGATCTCCGCGATCATTCCTCGCACCGTCGCCTCGCGCAACCGCCCGGCCAACTGCATCGCCAGCCGCACGTGCGGGATCGAGGGGAAATACTTCCGAATATCGCACTTCAAGAAATACGGATAACGCCGGGTATACTCCCGCGCCCGCGCCATAGCCGCGTGCGTGCCTTTACCCCGGCGGCACGCGAAGGTGTCCTCCACCAGCGTTGGATCCAGCAGCGGCTCGAGCACCCGCATCAGCGGCATGGTGCGCCACCCGGTCGCGAAAAGTCGCTGCCGCCACCACCCGCTCCTTTAGGTCGCTGATTGTGAAATAGGTATACGGCCCGTGCCGCCAGCTCTCGTCCCGCAGCGCTAGACGCAGGCGCACGCACTCCTCCTCCCAGCGCGCGAAGGAGCGGGCCGCCGCGCCCGTGCACCGTTTACCCTGCATCGCCTCTTCCGCCGCCGCGAACAGGTTCTCCAACGAGGTGATGCGCTCCCAAAGTGCGCCAAAAGATCGCGCCATCGTCGTCGTGCTTCGTTTTTTCTACGCGTGCCGTGCGACTTTTCAGGCCGCACTGGCCTTTATCCAGCCACCGAGCATCTTGCCGCACTCGAGGAATTGCTCCGCCACGAATTCCTGTTGCCGCGCCGTCAGCAGATTTCGCTCCCGCGCCAGCCGCAGCAGCCAGCGCAGCCGTTCTAGGCGTAGATTGGCCCGCACCAGCACCTCCCGTTTCTCTTTCCGGTAGGCCGCTTCCACCAGCAGATCCATAATGTCGAGCGTCGCATCGGCCACCCTCTGACCGAAAATGAAGCGCTGGTTTTTTGGAAAACTCTCCACCCGCTCCAGCAGCCACTTCACCACCTCATACCAACGCACCAGCAGCACCTGGCAGCTCATCGCTTTTACGCAGCGGCGCGGCCTGCGCAGCCGCAGAATGCGGTGACGGCGCAGGCTCCTTGGGCTTTGGATTTGGCTACATAGTCGGTCTCCAAAAAAATTCGACCCGGCCTTAAGGCCGGGTCTCGTTCTGGTTCCCGTAAGGCCTCACCTCGCGTGAAGCCCTACGGAAAGGGTAAAAGGTTAAAAGTTCAAAGAGTGCCGCGCACCTTCCTGCGTCGCATCATCACGACTCCGAGCGCCATTACTCCCATCGCGGCCCCATAGGTGCTCGGCTCGGGTATAGGCGCGAGGCTGGCAGCACGGAAACCTAAGTCGTAGCTCCCGCCCGCCGCGACTCTGCCGAACCGGCCCGAGGACCGCAGGCCGCTCTCGTTGAAGTCCCACGAGCCGCCCCGCCGCCCACGACTGGGGCCAGAGACAATCGCCTCGTTCCACTCAAATAGGTTACCCCCTTGGTCGAAGGTGCCGTAAAAACTTTGCGCGTTAACATAAGTGCCGACGGGCAGCGCTCCGTCGTCGCTGCCCGTAAAAACCGCAAAATCCCCATCGTTATAATTTGCCCCGTTCGTATCCGTGAAAGGGTTGTTTTGTCCGAGCGTATCGCTCTGTGTCGCGTGCAACCAGTAGCCGCCCGCGCCGCTATTCTTCGTCGGGTCGTAATACGCCGCTTTATACCACTCGTTCTCACTCGCCACCACCCAGTTCGCCCCTCCATTGCGCGTCACGGAGCTGTTCACCGGATTCGTCACGCTACCCAGCGTGTAGCTGCCTGTCTCCGTGCTTGCGCTGCCCTGCCCGTTGTTCAGCCAGTTCGCAAAGCGCGTCGCATCCCAGAACGACACTTAGTTCACCGGCTTATTCTCAAAGCCGCTCTTCACCGCGTAGCTGTAGCTGCCCGACGAACCGGAACGCGTGATGCCACCATACTGCGACGAATCCATGTTCGTATCATAGAGGCTAAACGTATCCGTCGCCGCCACCGCATTCAGGAATGACGTATATTGATTCGTCGTCACCTCATAGGTGCCGATGGCGTAGCTGTAGCCCACCGCCCCGTAGGTGCTGGTATCGACGGAATTGCCGACATTACCCACCGTCACAGTAGGGATCGTGATTTGCGCCTGCGCGCTCAACGCGCCGCCTGCCATCATGAAGGCCGCTACCGCAGCAGCTTTGAGTAGCTGGATTTTTCTCATATTTTAGTTATAGAATTGTAAAAGAAAGCCAGATGTGATGCCGCCCGCGCGCAGCGAGAAAAATTTTTTGCGACAATACAATTCCCCAAGTTTAAGCCTTCTGGCTTGGAACCACTGCCACCTGCTTGCGTAGTTCAATTACATCTTCAACCAAACGTTGATTGCGGTGTTAACGGCGAACATTTCGTCATCGCTACCGACGCTGATGCGCAGGAAAGGCGCGGTCAAGGCGTTGCTGGGGAAGGCACGCACCAGGATCTTCTGCGTGAGGAGGAAATCGTAGAGCGATTTCGCGACCGCCGGACCGGTTTCGCCGCGGGCGTTTTTCGGCTCGGCAAAGATAAAATTGGTCTGCGAGGGATAGATGAACCAGCCAAGGCGATCCGACCAGTCGCTCACCCAATAATCGCGGGTGTAGATGATCTTTCCGATGATCGCGTCGTAGTAACCCGTGTCGGCGAGCGCGGCATAAGCGCCGGCCTGCGAGAGACGGTTGACGTTGTAGCTGTCGCGCACGCGGTCGAGCAACTCGATCGCGGTAGAGCTCGCGAGCGCGTAGCCGACACGCAGACCGGCGAGGGCATGGGCCTTGGAGAGCGTGCGCGTGATGACGAGATTCTGATAACGCGCGAGCAGCGGGACGGCGTTTTCCTTCGCGAACGGGGCGTAAGCTTCGTCCACCACGAGCACGCCAGAGAATTTATCCAGAACGGCAGCGAGCTCGGCGTTGCTGAACGCGACGCCGGTAGGCGCGTTGGGCGACGTGAGGAAAAACGCGCGAGCTCCGGATGCAGCGATTTTATCGACAGGTAGTTTCATCGAGCGGTCGAACTCGATGACAGTGGTTGCGCCGTCGTTGATCGCAACGAGGACGGGATAAAGCGAGTAGCTCGGCAGCGTGAAACCGGTCGCCGCAGACGGCCCGCCGAAGACGCGCACGAGAAGATTCAGGACATCGTCGGAGCCGTTGCCGATGAGGACGTTTTCTTCACGGAGGCCGTGGATCTTGGCGACGAGTTGACGAAGCGGTGTGCTCTTCGGATTGGGATAGAGGCGGAGCAGTTCTCCGTCCTCGGCAAGCTCGGCGCGGATGGCGGTGGCGACGCGCGGGCTGGGCGGATACGGACACTCGTTGGTGTTGAGCTTCACCCAGCCGGGTTCGGCAGGCTGGAGACCGGGCGTATAGGCGTGCAGTTTCTGGATGTGCGGCAGAACGAGAGTCGAAAGGTCGGACATGGGACGCGAATCAAAGAGCGCGGATTTTCACGCTGCGGCCGTGGGCATCGAGTTTTTCCATCGCGGCAAAAGCGGACACGACAGGTTCGCCTTTTTTGACGGTGGATTTGTCGTAGCGGATCACGCTTGTGCGGCGCATGAAATCGGCGACGCGGAGGCCGCTAAAGAAGCGGCCGGCGCGAGCCGTTGGCAGCACGTGGCTCGGGCCGGCGGTGAAATCACCGAGAGCAGTCGGCGTGTAGTTGCCGAGCATGATCGCGCCGGCGGTGGTGATGTCGCGGAGAAGGGTTTTGTGCACGGAATCCTTGACCAGCAATTCGAGGTGCTCGGGCGCGACATAGTTCGCGACCTTGGCGGCCTCGGAAAGATTCTTCACCTCGATGGAGACAAAACCGTTCGTGAGCACGCGCTGGGTTTTTTCCGAACGTGAGATGAGCTTCAACTGGACCTGCACCTCAGCATGGATGTCGTTTAAAATCTTCGCAGACGTCGCCACGAGATAGATTTTCTCGCGGCCTGAACCGTGCTCGGCCTGCGCCAGCAAATCGGCGGCGGCGAAATCAATGCGGGCCGTCTCGTCGGCAATCACCATGACCTCGCTCGGGCCGGGGAGCGAATCAACGCCAACCGTGCCGAAGACCTGGCGCTTGGCTTCACACACGTAGGCGTTGCCAGGGCCGTAAACTTTATCGACAGCAGGAACGGTGAGCGTGCCGTAAGCGGCGGCTCCAATGGCCTGCACTCCACCGATGCGGTAAACTTCGTCGATGCCGACGAGATCGAGCGCGGCGAGGAGGCCGTCGGCGATTTTGCCTTGAGAGTTGGAAGGCGTGAAGACGGCGATCTCGGGGCAGCCGGCGATTTTCGCGAGTGTCGCGGTCATCAACACGGTCGAGACGAGCGGCACTTCGCCGCCGGGGACGTAGAGACCGACACGGCGGATCGGGTGGTTGATTTCGCCGACTTCGGCGCCGTGTTTGTTTTTTCCGAGCCAGTCTTTGGGCAGGCTCTGCTTGTTAAAGGCCACGATGTTTTCGTGAGCGGCAACGAGCGCTTTGCGCTCGGAGGCGGGCAGACGTTTGGCGGCGGCGGCAATCTCGGCGGGTTTTACGCGGAAGTCGCGGGCGCGCAGCTTGGCCCCGTCGAACTTGGCAGCGTAGTAGGCCACGGCTTCGTCTCCGCGCTGATGCACGTCCGCAAGGATTGCGGTGACAGCATCCGAAATTTCCTTTGGCACGGAGGCACCGCGGCAAAAGTCAGCCAGTTCAGAGTCGAAGGATTTGGAAGCAAACTGCAGGGTTCGCACGATTAGAGTAATATTCGAAAAGGTCTTATTCGCAACACCCTGCGGGCGCGAGACGGAAATCCAGCTTTACGCTCCCAATTTACCGACGGTCGGGTGTTTTGCCCCTTAGATACCATCCCACCTTCAGCGCTCCAAAATCGGCACCGCGAAAAGACTGTCCGCGAAAGTCTCGTTAACCGTTATCTTTTCAAAAACGATGGTGACCGTGCGAGTTTCACCGTTGGGTAATTTGCTTTCCGTAATTATCTTGTGAGGGAATTTGATTCCATCTACGGCCATTTCTTCTTGTTCGCGTATATGCACACCGGGCGCGGTTTCGGTCAGCAGAAGTTGGCCGGTTTTTTGGTCGAAATAACGGTAAAAAATGATGCCCGCACCGTGATCGAAGCTCAGCTTCCAGCAGGTCTTCCCATTCACTTCGGCCGTTCCCATATCCGAGACCTGACCGCCGACACGCTCGATGTTGCGATAAAAGAAAAGATTCTCCCAAGCGTTGGCGCGGAGACGCTGGATTTGATCCTTTGAAAGCAGGGCCATGCGCCAGCGGGCGGAATCCTTGGGATCCTGTTCGCGTTGCCAGCCGTCATAGCCATCGAGCGCGGTGATCTCGATCTTGTCGGCCGAGGTGGCAACGATGCGCTGCTGGCTGGGCTTTTGGAAGATGATCTCGATCGCAACCGTCACCGGCTTAGAGTGCCCTTTTTCATCGGTTGACGTGGTTTCGATGGTGCCGGAATAGTGGACCGACTTGAGAGATGTAAGCGCCGCTTCGTCCCCAACCGCAGTCCTAGCCTTGGCGATCACCGCTTCCACATCGGCAGCCCACAGCCCGAAAGGCGAAAGCACGAGCAGGGAAACCAGAGCGGCCAGATAACGAGGCAAGGGGTTCATGAGATGACGGGAGTAACTCATTCCCACTCGATGGTCGCGGGGGGCTTTGAGCTGATATCAAGGACGACACGACTGACGCCGCGGACCTCGTTGGTGATGCGGGAGGAAATCTTTTGGAGCAGATCGTAGGGCAAGCGCGTCCAGTCGGCAGTCATTGCGTCGATGCTCTCCACGATGCGGAGGCCGATCACGTAGGAGTAGTTACGCTCATCGCCAACGACACCGACGGTCTTCACCGGGATGAAGACGGCGAACGACTGCCAGACTTTCCAATACCAGCCGTTAGCCATCATCTCTTCCTGTAGGATGAAGTCGGCATTGCGGAGGATTTCGAGGCGTTCCTTGGTGATCTCGCCGACGACGCGCACGCCGAGACCAGGACCTGGGAAAGGCTGACGCCAAACGACTTCCTTCGGCAGGCCGCAGGCGGTGCCGACGGCGCGGACCTCGTCCTTGAAGAGTTCGCGGAGTGGCTCGAGAAGCTTGAGCTTCATGCGGGCGGGCAGGCCACCGACGTTGTGGTGGGACTTGATCAGCGCGGCGGGATTGCCGGCGATGGCGACGCTCTCGATCACGTCGGGATAGAGTGTGCCTTGCGCGAGGTAATCGGCGCCACCGATGGATTTGAGGGATTTTTCGAACACTTCGACGAAGGTTACACCGATGATTTTGCGCTTCTGCTCGGGATCGGTGATCCCTTTCAGGCGGCGCAGGAAAAGGCCCGATGCATCCACGACACGCACGTCGATCTTGAAGTTCCGCGCGTAGAGCGATTCAACGACCTCGCGCTCACCCTTGCGGAGAAGGCCGTTGTCCACGAATACGCAGGTAAGCTGCTTGCCGATGGCCTTGTGGATAAGCGCGGCGGCCACGGAGGAATCCACGCCGCCGGAAAGTCCGAGGAGCACGCGGGATTTTTTGCCGACGGTGGCGCGGATGCCAGCGACGGACTGGGCGATGAAGTCATCGGTGGTCCAGTCTTGCGCGGCCTTGCACACGCCGACGAGAAAGTTGCGAATGACGTCGGTGCCGCGTTCGCTGTGAAAAACCTCGGGGTGAAACTGTATGCCGTAGAAGCCGCGCTTGGCGTCCTCGATCACGGCATACTCAGAATTGTCCGTAGTGCCGATGGCGGTGAACCCCGGCGGCAGTTTGATGAGGCGGTCGCCGTGGGAGTTCCAGACTTTGAGTTTTTTTGGGAGCTTGGCGAAAAGACGGCCGGCTTTCTGAATCGCGAGGGTGCCGTGGCCGTATTCACGGTGATCACTCTTGGAGACCTGACCGCCGAGGAGATGGCCCATGAGCTGGATACCGTAGCAGATGCCGAGGACTGGCACGCCGAGATCAAAAAGCGCCCTGTCGGGAATCGGAGCTTTCTTAGCAAAAACTGAGCTGGGGCCGCCGGAGAGAATGATGCCGACGACGTTGTCCTTCTTCAGTTCCTCGGCCGTCACCGTGTAGTGGTAGAGCTTGGAGTAAACTTGGCACTCGCGAATGCGGCGCGCGATGATCTGCGTGTATTGGGAACCGAAATCGATGACGGCGATGGTCTGGGACATGAGAAAGAGAACGCCGAAGGCGTGGATTGGACGTGAATCAAAGCAGGAAAAGTGCGCGACCGGAGCGCAGGGTGTCAATGCGGCGCGACCGCCGCTCCTCGTCAAAATTTAAGGCGGGCATTTTCCTTTCCACAACGGGGGCAAACACCGAAATCCAAGACGCCTTCGGCGGCATAGATGTGTTCGCAATACTGGCAACAAAAGGTGGTCTTGCGCCGCTCAATCTCGAAGCGGGCATGGTCGCGGTGGTCGTAATAAAGCCACATACCCAGAAACACCGCCGCGACGGCCAAACAATAGATAAGGGCGGAAACTTGAAGGGCCATGGGGTGCTCGTTGGAACAGGACGGATTTACAGCTATAATCGCCCGTAAACGGGCTCCTACAACCGGAAAACTAAAAAACGCGCCGAAGAAAAACTTCGGCGCGTTTTTTTGAAACGTAAGAGAAGCGCTAGGGCGCTTCACCACGAGCTTAGGCTTGGGCGGCGGGAGCCTCGGCAGCGGGGGCCGCTTCGGTGGTCTTAACGGAAGCCTTTTTGCCCTTGGCGGACTTCTTGGTCTTCTTATAGCCGGGATCGTCGGCCTTCACGAACTCGATAAATGCCATTTCGGCGGCATCGCTGATACGCGGAAGCGCGAGCTTGTAGATGCGGGTGTAACCTCCGGTGCGGTTGACGAACTCCTTATACTTTTCGTTGAAGAGAAGGGTAACGGCATCTTCGTCGCGCACGACCTTGAGGGCGAGGCGGCGGAGATGGACGGAATCCTTCTTTTCGGTCTTGGCCGCAGCCTGCTTGGCCTTGGTGATGACCTTCTCGATGAAGGGGCGGAGGGCCTTGGCCTTGGCCAGGGTCGTCTCGATACGGTCGTGCTTAATGAGCGAGGCGGCCATGTTGGACAACATGGCGGCGCGGTGCTCGATGGTCACTCCGAGGGAGTGGCGGTGCTTTTGATGGCGCATTGGTATAGTTTGGTTAAAGCGGCTCCCGATCGGCAATCCGGTCGCAGCGGTGGGCGACACGGACGGCGCGAGAGCCGCAAAGGTGTTAAGGCTTAGGCTTCCTTCTTGGCGGGAACCGCGTCGAGGAGGCGTTCGTCGAACTTCATGCCAAGGGAGAGACCGAGGGCCTCAAGCTTGTCCTTGATTTCGTTGAGCGACTTCTTGCCGAAGTTACGATACTTGAGCATCTCCTGCTCGGTCTTCATCGCCAGCTCGCCAACGGTCGTGATGTTCGCGTTGTTGAGACAGTTGGCGGCGCGGACGGAAAGTTCGATTTCGTTGACCGACATGTTGAGGAGCTTGCGGAGCTTGTTCTGCTCCTCGCTGACCTCCGACTGCTGGTTTTCGAATTCAAAGGCTTCGTCGCTGACACGGTCGAAGACATCGAGGTGGTGCTTCAGGATCGAGCCGGACTGCTTGAGGGCGTCGTCAGGATTGATGCGGCCGTCCGTCCAGATCTCGAGGATGAGCTTGTCATAATCGGTAATCTGGCCGACGCGGGTGTTCTCAACGGCATACTTAACGAGACGAACGGGCGAGAAGAGAGAGTCGATCGGAATGACGCCGATGGCCTGCTCTTCCTTTTTGTTCTGCTCGCCGGGATAATAACCACGGCCAGTCTTGATCTCGACCTCGGCCTCGAACGTCGCGCCTTTTTCGAGGGTGGCGATGACTTGGTCGGGGTTAACGATGGTGATGCTGGCATCGGCCTGAATATCTGCGGCGGTGACGGCACCCGCGCGGTTCTTCACCTTGATGGATAGGGTGAGAGGCTCGCGCTTCTGGGAGACGACCAGAATCTTCTTAAGGTTGAGAACGATGTCGGTGACGTCTTCCACGACGCCATCGATGCTCTGGAACTCGTGCTGCACGCCCTCGATCTTAATCGAGGAAATGGCGGAGCCCTCGATGGAGCTCAGCAGCACGCGGCGGAGGGAGTTGCCGATGGTGTGGCCATAACCGGCCTCGAAAGGCTCGGCGATGAACTTGGCGTAGGTCGGCGTGGCACCTTCCTCGACCTTGGTGAGTTTATTGGGCAGTTCGAACTTTCCGAGGCGTTTGGGCATGGAGGTGATTGATTACGGTTAAAATAGATCTCCGGCTTAGAAGCGGGAGTAGAACTCAACGATGAGCTGTTCGTTGATGTCAGCACCAATCTCGTCGCGGTTGGGCAGACGGGTGACGACAGCCTTGAACTGCTCGGCATT
Organism: Verrucomicrobiota bacterium; assembly: GCA_025352985.1. Lineage (GTDB taxonomy): Bacteria > Verrucomicrobiota > Verrucomicrobiia > Opitutales > Opitutaceae > Rariglobus. Next base: position 15,933 of record JANXRL010000091.1, on the reverse strand, counting down.
GAGGGTGAGCCAGCCCGGGACGGGGCGGGCGCGGTTCTCTTCCAGATTGCGCTGGGCAAGCTGGCGGGAGGACGCGAGGTTCTTGATCTCGATCTCGTCGCCCGCCTGGGTGGCGTAGCTGGCGATGTCGACCTTGTGGCCGTTAACGCGGACGTGACCGTGGCCGACGAGCTGGCGGGCGGCCGCGCGGCTCTTGGCAAAACCAAGGAGGTAGATCACGCTGTCGAGACGGGTCTCGAGGAGCTGGAGGAAGCGTTCACCAGTGACGCCGCGCTCGTTCTTGGCGATCTCGAAGGTGCGGCGGAACTGGCGCTCGAGCAGGCCGTAGGTGTAACGGAGCTTCTGCTTTTCGTTAAGACCGACGGCATACTCGGAGAGTTTGCGACGGAGCTTGGGGCCGTGCTGGCCGGGGGGAAAGTTGCGCTTTTCAAACGCCTTCGTCGCGCCGAAGATCGGCTGACCGAAACGGCGGCTGATGCGGGTGGTAGGACCTGTGTAACGAGCCATGGTGGGTTACTTTTGTTTAAGTTGGATTGAGGAACGCGACTGATTAGACGCGACGGCGCTTACGGGGACGGCAGCCGTTGTGCGGCACCGGCGTAACGTCGATGATGGTGGAAATCTCAAGGCCGATGGCCTGGAGGGCGCGGATGGCGCTGTCACGACCGAGACCGGGACCGGAAACCTTGATGACCACGTCCTTGAGGCCGTGCGACATGGCGTTGCGGGCGGCGTCCTGAGCGACAACCTGGGCGGCGTAGGCGGTGGACTTGCGGGAACCGCGGAAGTTGCACTTGCCGGCGCTGGACCAGGCGATGACGGCACCTTTGCCGTCGGTGATCGAGACGATCGTGTTGTTGAAAGAGGCGAGGATGTTGGCGACGCCGGAGGTGACGTTCTTGGAGCCCTTGGCCTTGCGGATCTTGATCGTGCCGAGCTCTTCCTTGAGGAGATCTTCAGCGGTGGGTTGGCGGGCGACACCACCGATGAGCTCAACGGGCTTCTCGGGGGCGGCAGGAGCGGCGACGGCGCCTTCAGCACCTTCGGCCTTGGGAGCCTTCGGAGCCTTGGCTGGCTTGTCGGCAGCGGGAGCTTTGACCTCGGCGCCAGCAGCAGCGGGCTTCGGGGTTTTTTCTTTTTTGGGAGCGGATTTTTCTTCGGCCATGACTTTAAAGGATTATTCGACTTTGGCTTTGGTGACACCGACGGTGCGACGCGGTCCCTTGCGGGTGCGGGCGTTGGTGCTGGTGCGCTGACCGCGCACCGGGAGGCTCTTGCGGTGACGGACGCCGCGGTAGCAATTGATGGCCTGAAGGCGCTTCAGATTGCCGGTCAACTCACGGCGGAGATCGCCCTCGACCACCCACTTGTGCTCGGTGATGACGTGGAGGATCTTGTTGAGCTGCTCTTCGGTAAGGTCCTGAGCACGGACTTCGGGACTGATACCGGTTTCGCTGAGGATAAGATCAGCGCGAACAGGACCAATTCCGTAGATATAACGGAGGGCAAACGCGACTTTCTTCTTCGCGGGAATTTCAACACCAAGGAGACGTGGCATAGATGGGTTTTAGTTGAGAGTTAGTGGTTGAGAAAATGACAGGGAAAATGGATTAGACTGAAACTGAGGCGGCACGCGGAATCGTGAGGATTTCGGGGCCTTTTTCTGTGGTGAGCACGGTGTGTTCGAAGTGGGCGGAAGGCGATCCGTCGGAGGTGACGATCGTCCAGCCGTCGCTGAGGGTCTTGGTTCGGTAGGCGCCCATGTTGACCATGGGTTCGATCGCGAGCGTCATGCCGGCCTTGATCTTTTCGCCGGAACTGCGTTTGCCGAAGTTCGGTATTTGAGGTTCCTCGTGCATCGAGGTGCCGACTCCGTGGCCAACCATGTCGCGAACAACACTGAATCCGTGGGATTCAACGAAGGTCTGCACCGCATGCGAAATGTCGCCGATACGATTGCCAACCTGCGCCTGCTTGATCGCGAGATAAAGCGCCTCTTCGGTTACCTTGAGAAGATCAGCCACACGAGGTGTGACTTTGACCAACGGAACGGTGAAGGCGTTGTCGCCGATGTAGCCGTTGTATTCGATGACTACGTCCAGGGAAACGATGTCCCCTTCGCGCAGAACGCGCTTGAGGGAACCGATACCGTGAACGACTTCTTCGTTAACGGAAATACAAGTGTAGGCGGGATAACGACGGCTGCCGAGTTGGTAGCCATAACAGGCGCTCCGGGCTCCATGCTGGGCGATAAAATCGCGCGCAGCCTGATCCAAGTCATAGGTGGTCACACCGGGATGAACGAGCTCTTTAAGCTTGTTCAAGACAGTGGCCGCGATCGCACAGGATTCGCGCATACGGGCGATCCCCTCTTTGTTTTTGATGGGGATCATGCAGCGGCGAATTCAAGGTTCTCGGCCACAAGACCGAGGGTGCGATAGTGTTGGGCGACGGGATGGGCGGAAACCGCCTCATCCACGAAGACGCCATCGAGATTTTCATCACGGGCGTCGAGCCATTCGTCGAACACTTTGGCTTGGAGCAGCGTAGCCGGGAAGCCGGTCAGGGCGAATCCCGCATCGGGTTTGCGTGCCCAAAACCACCTGCGCAGAAGCGCGAGGGCGGTTTCGTCCGCCAAGGGTGATCCTTGGCGAATCGTCCTTTCGACTTGTGAGCCGAGGGACGAGCGACGCGAAATCTCAAGCCGTATCAGATCGGCGAGAGAGACGTGCTCAATATTCAAAGAACGAAGCCGGACCATGTCGTTTTCCGAAGAAAACGGCGATGAACCGAGCAGTATTAACTTCTGTTTGGCGGGAGCGCCGCGAGAAGAAAAGAGGTCAGAGCGTGCAGACACTTTACCCTAAGTAAAGCACTGTTTTAGTGCGTCTGGAAATACTTCACCGACCAGGCAATGATGCCGATCGCGAAGATGATGCCGAGGACGAGCCAGAGCTTGCCCACGGTCTTGATATCGGCGGCCTCGCCGATGGCGGTGGCCCCCGGGCTACGCGCGCGGATGCGGCCCTTCTTCAGGAAACCGTCATAGTGGCGCTGCAGGAGGAAGGTCTCGATCTGCTTCATGGTGTCGAGAATGACACCAACGGTGATTAACATGCCCGTGCCGCCAAAGAAAATCGCGATGCGTTGCGGGACGTTGAGCTCGAAAAGCAAAACGTCGGGCATGACGGCGATGATCGTCAGGAAGAGTGCTCCGGCGAGCGTCATGCGGGTCATGATAAAATCAAGGAAGTGGGCGGTGGGTTCACCAGGGCGAACGCCCGGGATATAGCCGCCGTATTTCTTGAGGTCATCGGCAATCTGGATGGGCTTAAACATGACGGACACCCAGAAATAGCTGAAAAACAAGATGAGCACTCCGTAGCTGGAGTAGTAAACCCAGTGGCCGCGCAGAAGGTTTTGGGAGAGCTCGGTCAAAAACTTAAGGTTAAAAGCCGCACCGACCTGCGAGAAAATCTGCTGCGGGAAAAGGAGAATAGCGCTGGCGAAGATCACGGGCATGACACCCGAGTAGTTAACTTTGAGGGGAAGGAAGGAGCTCTGGCCGCCCATGACCTTGTTGCCGACGACGCGCTTGGCGTATTGGACGGGAATTTTGCGCTGACCCTGCACGACCATGATGATGCCCATGGTCACGAGAACAAAGAGGAGCGTCATCACGATGGCCTGCGGCACGCCCAAGCCGGCTACACCGATGGCCGGGAAGAACAGTTGGTAGGTGGCGGTGGCTGCACCGGGAATATCGGCGAGAATGCCGATGGTGATGAGAAGCGAGACACCGTTTCCGATACCACGCTGGGTGATCTGCTCGCCGAGCCACATGAGAAGCAGCGTGCCGGCGGTCATGAAGATAACCGAAGTTACCAAGAACCATCCTTTGGAAACGATGACGATGGGGCCGTAAAGATTAACGTCGAAATTTGGTCCGAAAAGACGGCTGGGATTCTCAAGAGCGAGAATGAGCAGCGTTCCCTGCACCAAGCAGATGACCACCGTGGCGTAGCGGGTGTATTGGGTGAGCTTCTGGCGGCCGACATCGCCCTCCTGCTGGAGGCGGCTGAGCATCGGCACCACGGCGGTCATCAATTGGAAAATGATGGACGCGCTAATATAGGGCATGATGCCCAAGGCAAAAACGGCACCCTTAACGAGCGCGCCTCCCGTGAACATGTTGTAGAGTCCAACAAGCGCGCCACCGGCGCTGCCGGCCTGCTGCTTGAAAAATTCCTGCAGCGGGTGCGGGTCGAGACCGGGCAGCGGGATATGCGCGCCGACGCGGGCTACGAAAAGGAGGGCGAGAGTGTAGAAGATGCGGGAGCGCAGCTCGGGGATCTTCAGTGAATTCGTGAAAGCGGAAAGCACAGCGGTGAAATCGAGGGACTAGGGTCGAAAAACAAAAAAAGGCCGCGCGAATCGTTTTCGCGCGGCCTGCACCAAATTTAGGCTACGATGGCTTGGCCGCCAGCCTTTTCGATCTTGGCTTTGGCGGTTTCGGAGAACTTGGCCGCCGTGATCGTGAAAGCGCGGGTCAATTCCCCATCCCCAAGGATCTTAAGGAGGGACTTGTCGCCGCGGACGATTCCAGCCTTGGCGAGAATGGCAGAGTTGACCTCGGTGACGCTGGCATCGAGACGGGCAAGATCGCCGACATTGACGACTTCGGGCGCATTGCGGAATGAAGCTTGGTTGAAGCCACGGTGAGGAAGCTTGCGGTAAAGGGGCATCTGGCCGCCTTCGAAGCCGGGACGGATGCTGGAGCCGGAGCGGGCGCTCTGGCCTTTGCCGCCGCGACCAGAGGTCTTGCCGTGGCCGCCGCCTTCGCCGCAACCAACGCGCTTTTTGCGGTGGATGGCGCCTTTAACGTTCTTAAGTTCGTGGAGTTTCATGGGAGTTCCTTGAGAGGGCGCCCCACCCTGCTTTGGCGCAAGGCGGGACTCGGATTATGTTTTAATGAATCAGGCAGAAGCGCGCACGGCCTTGATCTTCTCGGCGGTGCGGAGCTGCAGCAGACCGTTGAGGGTCGCATTGACGATGGCGATGTGGTTGCTGGAACCCATCGACTTGGTGAGGATGTTCTTGATGCCAGCGGCCTCGAGAACGGCGCGCACACCGCCGCCGGCGATAAGGCCGGTGCCGGGCGAAGCGGGCTTGAGGAGAACCTTGCCACCGTCGGCCACGCCCATGACATCATGGGAGATCGTGTCGCCCTTGAGCGTCACGGTCACCATGTGCTTCTTAGCGTGCTCGGTGCTCTTCTTAATGGCGTCGGGAACTTCGTTCGCCTTGCCGTAACCGATGCCGACTTTGCCCTTGCGGTCGCCCACCACGCACAGCGCGGAGAAGCTGAAGCGGCGGCCACCTTTGACCACCTTGGCACAGCGGTTGATGAAGACGATCTTCTCGACCATCTCGGGAGCGCCATCGGCGGAAGGAGCGGGCGCGCGACGATCACGACGGTTACCACCGCCGCCACCGCCATTATTGGAAAAATTGCCAGTGCTCATAGATGTTAGAATGCGAGACCACCTTCACGGGCGGCGTCAGCGAAAACTTTAACTTTGCCGTGGTAGAGGGCGCCGGAACGGTCGAATACGACCGAGGAGAGACCCGCAGCCTTGGCCTTGAGGGCGAAAGCCACGCCGAGCGCCTTGGCGCCGGCGAGGTTGGAAGTGAGCTTCTGCTTGCGCAGCTCCGCATCGAGGCTCGACAGGAAAACCAGCGTGGTGCCGGCTTCGTCGTCGATGGCTTGTGCGTAGATGTGCTTGCTGGTGAAGCGAACGGCAAAACGGGGGCGTGCGGCGGTGCCGAACACCTTCTTGCGGATGCGCCAACGACGCTTTTGAAGGAGGTCGGCTTTGCGAATGGTATTCATGAGTTATGCGGCCCGTAAGAGCGGATAAATAGTAATAAAATAGACGTTAAGCGACGGTCTTGCCTTCTTTGCGGCGGACGCGTTCACCCACGATGCGGACACCTTTGCCCTTGTAAGGCTCAGGCGGATAGTAGCTGCGGATCTCAGCCGTGACCTTGCCGACGAGCTGCTTGTCAGCGCCCTCAACCTTGACCTTGGTCTGATCGGTGACGGTGATTTTGATGCCTTCGGGAATGTCGAAAAGGATCGCGTGCGAATAACCGAGAGCGAGATCGAGGACCTTGCCCTTGAGGTTGGCCTTGAAGCCGACGCCTTGGATTTCGAGATCCTTAACGAAGCCCTCGGAGGCTCCCTTGATCATGCCGGCAATCACCGAACGGGCGGTGCCATACATGGCGCGGGAAAAACGGCTGTCATCAACCGGAGCGACGGTAACCTTTTTATCGGCTATCGTGAGGGTGACGACGTTTGCGAACGTCTTGGAGACTTTGCCCTTGGGGCCTTCGACAGAGACAGTCATGCCTTTGATGTCGACCTTGACCTTGTCGGGAATGGGAACGGGAACTTTACCGATGCGTGACATGATATGGGTGCTCCTGGTTACCAAACTTTGCAGATGATTTCGCCGCCAACTTTTTGGCGACGGGCGTCTTGGTCCTTCAGCAGGCCCTTCGAGGTCGAAAGGATGCTGATGCCGAGGCCGTTGAGCACGCGGGGGATTTCCGTGTAGCGGGAGTAGAGGCGCCGACCGGGGGTCGACACGCTCGAGAGGTTCGTGATGGCGGGGGCGTTATCGACATACTTCATCTTGACGACGAGTGTCTTGTGGCCTTGGGCATCGGCGCCGACGGTCACGTTGGAAACGTAACCTTCGGTTTTAAGGATGGCCGCGAGGCTCTCCTTGAGTTTGGAGTGCGGCGAGACGCACTCGGCAAGACCGGCCTTGGACGCATTGCGCAGGCGGGTCAGGAAATCGCTGACGGGATCGTTCATGTGGATGTTTGTTTGAGAGGAGCGTTCGGGTCATATCCGACTCCCGGCGCCCAAAAGTTTTTTACCAAGAAGACTTCGTCACACCCGGGATTTTGCCGGCAAGGGCAAGCTCGCGGAAGGTGATACGGGAAACGCCGAACTTGCGGATGAAGGCACGCGGACGGCCGCTGAGGGAGCAGCGGTTGCGGATGCGGATCTTCGAGGAGTTGCGGGGGAGCTTCTGAAGCTGCTTCTGGGCGGCGAAGAATTCTTCGTCGCTGATAGAAGAGGTGGAGAGGATGGCCTTGAGCTCAGCGCGCTTGGCGGCGAACTTGGCGGTGAGCGTCTTGCGTTTCTCGTTACGATTGATGGCGGATGTCTTCGGCATTGTCGGAAAGGTTAGGCGGCGTTGGTCTTGGCGGCGGCAGCGTCGGCGGCGACCTGAGCCTCGGTGCGACGGAAGGGCATGCCGAGGAGCTTTAGGAGCTCGCGGCCTTCTTCGTCGGTGTTCGCGGTAGTGACGATGGTAACGTCGAGACCCATGGTCTTCTTGACGTTTTCCACGGTGATTTCCGGGAAGATGGTGAAGTCGGAAATGCCGAGGTTGTAGTTACCTTGGCCGTCGAGCTTGGAGCCGACGCCGCGGAAGTCGCGGATGGTGGGGAGGGCAACCGCCAGCAAGCGCTGGAGGAATTCCCACATGCGATCACCGCGGAGGGTGACGTGGGCGCCAACGACCTGATTTTCGCGAAGTTTGAAATTCGAGATGGCCTTCTTGGACTTGGAGAGAACGGGCTTCTGGCCGGCGATAGCGGCGAGGTCGCGGGCGACGTCGCCGATCTGGTTCTTGTCGGCTTCGGCATCGATGCCGGTGTTCAACGAGATCTTGGTGATCTTCGGAACTTCGTGCGTGTTCTTGTAGCCGCGACTCTTAACGAGCTCAGGGACGATCTGCTCTGTGTAGAGCTTTTTGAGGGAAGGGATGTATTTGCTGCTCATTATGGTAAGAGCCGACGGATTACCGACCCGGCGACAATTTGAGTGTGTGTGTTTAGGCGAAAAGGGGCGAAGTTACACGAGGTAGCGTCGCCCCTGGCAAGTTCTATTTTAGAAGTCGCGGAAATCAGACCTTCACGGCGCGTTTTTTGGAGGCGTCGAAAACGGCTTTTTTCTGGAGGTTGGAGACGTGCACGGAACCCTCGCGCTCAACGATCGAGCCGTTGGGGTTTTCCTGCGATTTCTTCATGTGGCGCTTCATCATGGCAACGCCTTCGACGCGCACGCGCGACTTGGCAGGGAGGATCTCGAGGACCTTGCCCGATTTGCCCTTGTGGGAGCCGGCGATAACGACGACTTCGTCGCCGCGTTTAACGTGATATTTAGTAGAAGCCATGTTAGAGAACCTCCGGAGCGAGCGAGATGATCTTCATGAAGTTCTTCGCACGCAGTTCGCGGGCGACAGGGCCGAAGATACGGGTGCCCTTGGGATTGCCGTCGGTGCCGATGATGACGATGGCGTTGCTGTCAAAGCGAAGGTAGCTGCCGTCGGAACGGCGGACCGGGGCCTTCGTGCGGATGATGACGGCCTTGGCGACCTCACCCTTTTTCACGCTGGCATCGGTGGAACTTTCCTTGATGTGGACAGTAATGACATCACCCACGCCGGCGGTGGTGGTGTTCTGGCCTTTTTTGCTGATGAACATGGCACGGCGCGCGCCGGTGTTATCGGCGACGTCCATCCAGGAGCGGAGTTGGAGCATGATGTTTTACTTTTTAAATGTTATCTAATCAAACCTTGGTCGTCTTCGTGGGGACGAGCTCGGCGACGTCTTTTTCGCTGATGGCGGCACCGTCGGCGAGGATGGCGGCCTCAAGGACTTTCACCACGCGCCAGCGCTTGAGGCGGCTGAGGGGGCGGGTTTCCATGATCTCGACCTTGTCGCCGACCTTGGTCTCGTTCTTCTCGTCGTGAACGTGCACAACGGTTTTACGATTGATGACCTTCTGGTAGAGGGGATGAGGAATCTTATAGGGAACGGTGACCTTGATGGACTTGTCACCGGAGCGGCTGGTGACGAAACCGATGAGGTCCTTGCGGGAATTGCGGGTCGTGGTGGACATGTTCGTATGCGGGTTGGAGACGGCGCGGGGCGCGGTTAGGCGGCGGCCTTCTTGTTCTTGGCGGTCTTCGCGGTCTCGAGGCGGGCGACGTCCTTGCGGAGGGAGCGGAGCTCGGAGGTCTTCTCGACTTGGCCCGTCTGCTTGCGCAGGCGGAGCTGGAGGAGTTTTTCGCGGTTTTCGTTAAGCTTAGTGGCGATCTCGACGGGGGCGAGTTCACTGATTTCCTTGTAGGTGCTCATGGCGGTGTTTGGTTGGTTGGCGGCTGATTATTCAGCGGAGCCTTCACGCACGATGAAGCGGCAGTGGAAGGGCAGTTTGGCGTCGGCGAGGCGGAAGGCTTCCTTTGCGACGCTCACCGGGACACCGGCGAGTTCGAAGAGGACGGCACCGGGCTTGATCTGGGCGACGTAGTATTCGACCGGACCTTTACCTGAGCCCATTCGCGTTTCGGCGGGCTTCTTGGTAATTGGCTTGTGGGGGAAGATACGAATCCAGAGTTTTCCCTTGCGCTTGAGGTGGCGCGAAATGGTGACGCGGGCGGCTTCGATCTGCTGACCGGTCATGGGACCGCGGGTCAGGGACTGGAGGCCGAATTCGCCGAATGAAATAGTGTTACCGCGCTTAGCGTTGCCCTTGCGGGAACCCTTTTGTGATTTGCGGTATTTGGTGCGTGCCGGAGCGAGAGCCATGGTGGTTTCTCTTGTGTTAAATGGTTAGAGCGAGCGGCCGGTTAGAGCGTCACGTCGGTTTCTTTTTTGCAGATCCAGCATTTGACGCCGATCTTGCCGTAAACGGTGTTCGCCTCGGCGAAGCCGTAGTCGATGTTCTCGCGGAGGGTATGCAGGGGCACGCGGCCCTTGCGTTGCCACTCGCGGCGGGCGATGTCAGCACCACCTAAGCGACCCGAGGACTGGATACGAATACCTTCAGCACCGAGAGCCATGGCCATTTCGACGGCCTTCTTCATGGCGCGGCGGAAAGCGATACGGCGCTCTAGCTGGAGACATACGTTCTCGGCGACGAGCTGAGCCTCGATCTCGGGCTTCTTCACTTCGACGATGTCGAGGAGGATGTCCTTGCCGGTGAGCTTCGCGAGTTCGGCCTTGATGTTCTCGATCTCGGCGCCCTTGCGGCCGATGACGATGCCAGGACGGGCGGTGTAGATCTTGACGCGGACGCGGTTGGAGGCGCGTTCGATGAAGATGCGAGGCACGGATGCCTGCTTCAACTTCTCCATCAGCTTGGAACGGATGATCTGGTCCTCGAGGAGGAGCTTGGCGAAGTCTTTCTTGGTAGCATACCAGCGGGACTGCCAGTTGCGGCGGACGGCGAGACGGAAGCCGATCGGATTGGTCTTTTGGCCCATGGGATTAAATTAGTTGGAGTTGCCGTCGGAGAGGACGATGCGGATATGGGACATCTTCTTGCGGCGGGGCATCGCGGTGCCGCGGGCGCCAGCCTTGAAGCGCTTGAGAACAGGTCCGTTTTCAACGAGGGCGCTCTTCACGATCAGGGAATCGGCGGAGAGGTTGTTGTTGTTTTCGGCGTTCGCGATGGCGCTCTTGAGCGTCTTGACGATCAGGCGGGCGGACTTGCGAGGGATCAGCGTAAGCAGATCGACGGCATCGTTGGCTTTGCGGCCTTGGATGGTGCGGACGACTTCGCGGACCTTTTTAGGGGACATGCGAGCGTATCGGGTGAGGGCTTGGACTTCCATGGTTTGAGATTCCTTTTTAGGGGCGACAGCAGGACTGAAAAGTCCCCTGCCCTTTTGATGTGTTTATTATGCTTTGAGAGTTTTGACGGTGGCGACGTCGCCGGTCCGGATCGATTGACCGGGGGCGAGTTGCAGGATGAGCGCGGCACCGGAGCGGAGGCGGAGATCGACGAGGACAACCTCGGCGACATCCATATCTCCACGGGTGATGCGGCAGACCATGCCCTGACGGAGACCAGCGGTGAAGCCGGCTCCGAGGAGCACGATGTCCGCGACGCGCGTGACGCGCACGGACACCACCGGAGCCGCCTCGACCGAACGCGTATCGACCAGCGCAGCCGACAGCGTCGTCGCGGAAGCGACGGCGATGACGGCGGCAAACTGGAGGAGGCGACGGAGCATGGCGGCGGTGAACGAACTTAGATTTCCTTGCGGGTCATGCCACCGTGAGCCTTGAACACGCGGGTAAGCGCGAATTCGCCCAGTTTGTGACCGACCATGTTCTCGGTGACGTGCACGGAGATGAAAGCCTTGCCGTTGTGAACGCTGAACGTGTGGCCGATGAAATCGGGCGTGATCGTCGAGCGGCGGGACCAGGTCTGGATGGGTTTCTTGGAGCCACCGGCCTTGACGGCCTTCTCGATTTTCTCGAGCAGGTGGTAATCGACGAAGAAACCTTTTTTGATGGAGCGTGCCATGTTGGTAAGGGTGTAAGATTACTTCTGGCCGCGGGGCTTGCGGCCGTTGTGGCGCACAAGGATCTGGCTGCTCGAGGGCTTCGAGCGTTTGCGGGTCGGGAAGCCCTTGGCGAGCTGGCCCCAGGGGGAAACGAGGTGCTGGCGACCGCCGCCGCCCTTGGACTTGCCCTGACCGCCACCGTTGGGGTGATCGACCGGATTCATGGAAACGCCGCGCTGACGGGGACGTTTGCCGAGCCAGCGATTGCGGCCGGCCTTGCCGAGCGAAGCGTTGATCTGGTCACCGTTGCCGACTTCACCGATGGTGGCGCGGCAGGCGGGGTTGACCAGACGGATTTCGCCGGAGGGGAGCTTGATCTGGGCGGCACCATTCTCGACGTTGACGAGTTCGATGGAAGTGCCGGCCGTGCGACCGAGCTGGGCGCCGCGGCCCGGGACGAGCTCGACGTTGTGCAGCTTCGTGGAGGGAGGGATGATCGACAGGGGGAAGTTGTTGCCGACGTTGAAGTCGTTCAACGAGGCCTTGTCGGAGGCGAAGATGGTGTCGCCAGCCTTAAGGCCCTTCGGGGCGATGATGTAGCGCTTCTCGCCGCTGGTGTAAGCCAGTAGGGCGATGTGAGCGGTGCGGTTGGGATCATACTCGATCGCCTGCACCTTGGCGGGCATGTCGAGAATGTCGCGCTTGAAGTCGATGATGCGGTAAAGCTTCTTGTGGCCACCGCCGCGACGACGCGATGTGATGCGGCCATAGACGTTGCGACCACCGGTCTTGGGCTTGGCTTCGGTGAGGGCAGCCTCGGGGCGCTTCTTGGAAAGACCCTCGGGCTTGTTCAGCTGCGTGAAGCGCTGGGAAGGCGTGAGGGGACGACGGATAGGAGTAAGAGGCATGTTGTATGTTCTCCGGGTTAGACGAGCTCGATCTTGTCGCCGGTCTTCAGCGTCACGATGGCCTTCTTGTAGTCTGACGTGATGCTGGGACGGCCTTGACGGCTCTTTTTATTCTTTCCGCGGTAAACGGAAGTGTTCACGCGGGTGACGGAGACCTTGAAGGTCTTCTCGACGGCTTCCGCGATCTGATGCTTGTTGGTGCCGATGGCGACCTCGAAGGTGTATTGGCCGAGCTCAGAGGAAAGTTTGTTAGACTTTTCAGTGAGGCGGACGAGTTTGAGAACTTTTCCAGCGTTCATTAGTTCTTACCTCCGTTGACGCGGGCGATAATGGTTTCGAGCGCCTTGGCGCTCACGATGATCTTCTTGTATTGAGCAAGATCGAGGGTGTTGAGAGCGCTGGCCTCCTGGACGGAGATGCGCTCGAGGTTGCAGACAGCGCGGGCGGTGTCGGCGGTGAATTCGTGGTCCACGATGAGGATCTTACCCTTGGGGGCGATGCGCTCGATGATCTGGTTCATGACCTTCGTCTTAACCGGCTTAATTTCGAAGGCGTCGATGACGTCGATTTCGCCGGCGGAAACGCGGTCGAACAACGCGCGGCTGAAGGCGAGAGCCTTAACCTTGGAGTTGATCTTCTTGGAGTAGTCGCGGGGCTTGGGGCCGAAGACGACGCCACCGCCTACCCAGATCGGGGAGCGGGTGGAACCGGCGCGGGCGCGACCAGTGCCCTTCTGGCGCCAGGGCTTCTTGCCGCCACCGGACACTTCGCCACGGGTTTTCGTGGAGTGGGTGCCGAGGCGGTTGTTGGCGTTGATAGCGACGATCACTTCTTTGACCGCCTGAAGGCCCTTGTCGCCTTCGAAGGTGGGCAGACCGGCGAAGTCTTGTTCGCGGGAGGTCTTGCCGTCGGAGCTGAAAACTTTGAGTTTCATGTCGTAGGTGTCCTTAAGGGTTAGGCTTTCTTGGGCTGGCCCTTGATGGCGGTGCGGACGACGACGTCATCACCGTTGGCGCCGGGAATGGCGCCCTTGACGAGAAGAAGGTTCTTCTCGGGGAGAATCTTCACGATAATGAGATTCTGCATGGTGCGGGAGAGCTGGCCCATGTGGCCAGGCATCGCTTGGTTCTTCCAGACGCGGCCAGGAGTCTGGCGCATACCGATGGAACCGATGCGGCGGTGGAACATGGAACCGTGGGTGGCGGGACCGCCGCCAACACGGAAGCGTTTCACGACGCCCTGGAAGCCTTTGCCCTTGGTGACGCCACTGACGTCAACGAGCTGGCCTTCCTGAAAATCAGCGACGGTGACAACGTCACCGACCTTGAGGGTTGAAGCGCCTTCGAGACGAACTTCACGGAGGACGCGGGGCGTCTCTACGAGACCAGCCTTTTTGGCGTGGTTCTGTTCAGCCTTCGAAGCGTTCTTCGACTTTTGCTTGGAGAAACCGATCTGAACGGCATCGTAACCGTCGATCTGTTTCGTTTTTACTTGGACGACCGGGCAAGGGCCGGCTTCGACCACGGTGACGGGGACTAGGACGTTTTTAGCGTCGTAGACCTGCGTCATGCCGAGTTTTTTGCCTAATAGCGTAGAGGACATGGTGCTAAGTGGTAGGTGGAAAGAATTTCCGTTTAACAACCTACATTAGTGGAAACCCAGCGGTGCGCGGTGCGCACATGGGCAGCAACTGATGTGTGAAGTGACTTTGGGTTAACTCAAACGTTGATGGTGATATCGACGCCGGAGGGAAGGTTGAGTTTCTTGAGCTCGTCCACCGTTTGGGCGGTGGGCTCGATGATGTCGATAAGGCGCTTGTGCGTGCGCGTCTCGAACTGCTCCATCGACTTCTTATCGACGTGAGGGGAACGGTTAACCGAAAGCTTCTCGATGCGGGTCGGAAGAGGGATCGGGCCGGAGACACGAGCGCCGGAGCGCTTGGCGGTCTCGACGATTTCCGAGGCGGACTGGTCGATCACTCGATAGTCGAAACCTTGGAGTTTGATGCGGATGCGTTGGCCTTTCATGCGATAAAAAGAACGAGGTTAGCTGCGGGCGGGAGCCTTGGTGGAGGTCTCGACGATCTTGGTGAGGAGAGAGGAAGGAACTTGTTCGAAGTGCGACGGGGTGATCGAAGCACTTGCGCGGCCCTTGGAGAGGGAGCGGATGTCAGTGACGTAGCCGAACAACATTTCGAGCGGGACGTTCGAATTGATGATGCAGGCGCCGTTCTTGGACTCCATGCCGTTGATACGGCCGCGACGACGGTTGATGTCGCCGATGAGGTCGCCCTGATAGTCTTCAGGAGTGGTAACCTCGACCCCCATGATGGGTTCGAGAAGGATGGGCTTGGCGGCTTTCATCGCGTCTTTGAAGCCGAAGATGCCGGCCATCTTAAACGCCATTTCGGACGAGTCCACGTCGTGGAAGGAACCGTCAACGATGCGCACGATGACATCGACCACGGGGTAACCGGCGACGACACCATTGTTAGTGGCTTCGAGAATACCTTCGGTCGCAGGCTTGATGAATTCCTTCGGGATGGAGCCGCCAACGGTTTCGTTGATGACTTCGATGCCCTTGCCCTTTTCGTTGGGCTCGATCTTGACGACGACGTGGCCGTATTGGCCCTTACCACCGGACTGGCGGATGAATTTGCCTTCGCCGTCGGCGGGACCGGTGATGGTCTCGCGGTAGGCGATCTGGGGCTTGCCGGAAGTAGCCTCGACCTTGAACTCGCGCTTCATGCGATCAACGATGATCTCCAAGTGGAGTTCGCCCATGCCGGCGAGAATCGTTTGACCCGTGTCGAGGTCGGTCTTGACGCGGAGAGTAGGATCTTCGGCCACGAGGCGTTGAAGCGCCATGCCGAGTTTTTCCTGGTCAGCCTTCGAGTTGGGCTCGATGGACATCGCGATAACAGGCTCGGGGAAGGACGGCGGCTCCAGACGGATATCGAAGTCTTCGTCGCAAAGCGTATCGCCGGTGATGACTTCCTTGACGCCGACGAGGGCGCAGATGTCGCCAGAGTAGGCCATGTCGATTTCCTCACGATCCATGGCGCGCATGAGCACGAGGCGGGAAACGCGCTCGGTGCGGCGGGTGCGGGGATTGTAGAGGGGCATGCCCTTGGGGAGCTTGCCGGTGTAGATACGGAAGAACACCAGACGACCGACGAACGGATCGTTCCAAAGCTTGAACGCGAGACCGGCCAGCTTGGCCTTGTCGTCAACAACCGCGAGCACCTCATTACCATCGACGTCTTGGCCTTTCATGGCGGGAACATCGAGAGGATTGGGAAGATAGGTGACAACAGAATCGAGAAGACGCTGGACACCCTTCTTTTTGAAGGCGGAACCGGGGATCACGCCGGTGAACTTCATCGAAATCGTGGCCTTGCGGACCGCGAGGATGAATTCATCAACCGTGATCTCTTCGCCACCAAGGTATTTCTCGGCAATCACGTCGTCGAAGTCGCAAACGGCTTCGATCAGTTTTTCGCGGTATTCCTTGGCCTGTTTGACGTATTCGGCGGGAATCGGGCCGGTGACCGGATTCATGCCGAGCGGATCGGTGGTGTCGTCAAAAATGTAGGCTACATTGTGGACCAGATCGATCAGGCCGGAGAAGTTTTCCTCCTTGCC
>JANXRL010000060.1 GCA_025352985.1 Verrucomicrobiota bacterium | reverse complement strand
CTACGGCCACCTGCTCCACGACGCCCCCGCCTACGCCGAACGCGCCGCGACGTGGAGCCGCAAGCTCCGCGACATCCACGAATACCTCGTCGAAATCAATTTCCGCCACCCCTCCACCCCTCAGGTTTCAGGTCTCACGCCTCAGGTTAATTGCTCCGTGACTTATCACGAATCCTGCCACCTTTGCCACGGCCAGAGGGTCAGCGCCCAGCCGCGCGAAATCCTCCGCTCCCTCCCCGGCGTCGATCTCCGCGAATGCGCCGAAGCCCAGTGGTGCTGCGGCAGTGCTGGCATCTACAACCTCACTCACCCAGACACCTCCGCCTGGCTCCAAGACCGCAAGATCGGCCACCTCGCCGCCACCGGCGCCCACATCGTCGCCACCGCGAACCCGGGCTGCCACCTCCAGATCGAAAACGGCCTACGCGCAGCCGCCTCTTCCGCCCTTCAAGTCTCAGGTCTCAAGTCTCAGCCCTCTCCTCCTCCTTCCGTCGTCCACCCCATCGTTCTCCTCGCCCGCGCCTACGCCGCCGAAGCGGCGACCTCCTGACTCGCCCGCAAAAAAACCGCCTGCAAGGAGGCGGTTGAAATGGTGGACGCTTGCGGACTCGAACCGCAGACCCCCTGCGTGTGAAGCAGGTGCTCTAACCAACTGAGCTAAGCGTCCCAAAGGACGGGCAAGCTGAAGCCCTCCCCTCCACGAATCAATCCCGTTTTCATACCATCGGGAAACCCTTAGGGCGCGCCTGACTTCACCCATCCCAGCCAGCGTGTGTCCGCCTGCGTTTTTATGGTGTCGTAAGCCCCCATTTTGGATATGAAATTGATGCCGGTGAGTTCCTCGATGCGCCGTATGGGCACAACGCAAGACTCCAAGTCCGCCGGCCTCAGATCCGCGCGATGCGGCACGAGAAATCCCGCCGCCACCGGACGCCCGTCTTTGCGGCCGATCACGATCTTAAACATGTGTGTCGGTATCGGCAGGCCCACCCCGTCTTTCCCCGTCGTGTAAAGCAATCGGTTCATCGGGGGCGGCTCCTTCGGCTCCAGACTGTAAACGGGACCACTGATCACCGACACGCCGCCCAGCTTGGCCGCCCACTCGATGCAGTCGTCCTCCAGCTTGGCCCAGATCGGCGCGTTGTGGCGCTGCATCTGCGGCACCACGTTGGCCAGGGAAAACGACTCCTCCTGCGACACCAGGCCCTCCTCCGGTTCCCCCAGGGATTTCATCTCGGCGTTCGAGGCCAGGTGCCCGCGCGTTATCTTCTCATCGCCCTTGGGTCCGTCCGGCAGCCCGGGCGGATTCGCGTCGGTAAAACTCTCATTCGACGCGTAGAGGATTTTCAACCGCTGCGATTTCTCCACCACCCGCTCGTCGGGCTTGAACTCGTCGTGCGACCGTCCCCACTCGCCTTTTCTCCGCCCGACCAGCTTCAAGACGGAATCCACCCGATCCACGTGCGCCACCCACACAGGATAGCGCCGCGCCAAATCATAGTCGGAAACATAGAACGAATAGCGCACCAGCAACAGCGTGCGCCCAGACTCGCTGCGTAGCACGGGCTCTCCTCCAAAACGCGCCGTCTCGTCGGCCGTCCAGCGCAACGCCGCCCAGTTGGCCGCATCGCCCACATGGGAAAGCACCGTGCGTGGGGCCGCCGACACCGGCGACACTGCCAGCGCAGCCGCCAGCCAGAGTCCCGTCCACGCGCACGCACGCAAACGAGCCGACGGCGCGGCGACGCGCCAATAAACGCAAGCGGCGACTGCCGCGCTCCGAGGGGTAACGGATGACATCTGCCCTGTTATGAGGAATTTTCATTAAAAAGAAACGCCTTATCACCATTTGCCGAGACACCGGAACATCTAAAATTAACGCGATAAATGAGTTAAATTAAGTTTTGTGCACCCGCACCGCCCGCCGCCGCTCCGGAAAAAGTTCGCGGCAAAGTCCGCACACCATCCCGTCGCACCCGCGCGCCGTGCAGTGTTCCCGTCCGTAGAAAATGATCCGCAGGTGCAACGCGTTCCAGTGCTCGCGCGGAAACAGCCGCTTCAAATCGCGCTCCGTCTGCTCGACGCTCCGGCCATTCGTAAGCTTCCACCGCTGCGCGAGCCGATGGATGTGCGTGTCCACGGGGAACGCCGGCACGCCGAACGCCTGCGCCATCACCACCGACGCCGTCTTGTGCCCCACCCCCGGCAACGCCTCCAGTTCCGCAAACGTGCGCGGCACCTCCCCGTGGTGATTTTCGAGCAAAAGCTCCGACAGCCGCCGGATCGCCTGCGCCTTCCTCGGCGCGAGCCCGCACGGACGCACGAATGAATTAATTTTAGCCACCGATAATTTCACCATATCGCGCGGATTATCGGCCTTGGCGAAAAGCCCCGGCGTCTGGAGATTCACGCGCTTGTCCGTGCATTGCGCGGAGAGCAAAACCGCGATCAACAACGTGTAAGGACTCGTGTGATCGAGCGGGATGGGCGTCTCCGGATAAAGCTCGGCGAGACGACGGTCAATCAGGGCGGCACGATCACGGGAAGACGTCATGAAAAAGTAACAGGAGTAACGGGAACGTCGTTAGGTGCGTGGCATCGTTCGTGCTAAATTACAAAAAAGTAATTTATGAAAACTATCATCCGCAAATTACCCGTTGTTTTGGTGGCCACGCTTCTGTTTCTCACCGTGAAAGTAGCCCACGGGCAAGTTTCCGTGACCAGCAGCTACTCGCAAAACTTTGACTCCATTGGCACGGCCTTACCCAGCGGATGGGGCGTCTGGACGAGTTCCACGACAACCGGAAACGGCTCTGCATTTACTTGGAGTGGAACGGCTATAGCCAATAACGCCAGTGCTTCTGTAACAACCTATTTCCGTAATCTTCCAGGTGAAACCCAAACGTGGACTGCCGGTCTTTTATCCGGAACTGATCGTGCCATCGGCTGGCGTGGAGACAATGCCGCAGCTCGAGATGGCTCTATAACGTTCACGTTTTCCTCCACCTCAAACTGGTCGTTCACCGGCCTAAGTTTCGATTTGTTTACCCCTAACAGTTCAGGGACAGCAGCTACATTTAACTTGGAATATCAAATCGGTGCCAGCGGCACATTTGCTCAATTGGCCGGTAAGTCATACACGACAAACACTGCCCAAAATCCGCTTACGATAACTTCGATTGTATTGACCGCTTTGGATTTGGCTCCGCTTAACGATCAATCCGGGCAGGTAACCCTGCGACTCAATAACACGGCAATAAGCGGAACCCCATGGAATACTCTGGCCCTTGATAATTTTAGTTATACCGCCGCCGCCATCCCCGAACCCTCCACCTACGCCCTCCTCGGTGGTATCGCCGCCCTCGGCTTAGTAGCCTACCGCCGCAAAACCCGCCTTCGCCGCTAATATCCCGCGCAAATCCCAAAAACCATTTGCCGGACGGTAGGCCCAGCCTACCGTCCTTTTTTATGCCCGCTTCCGCGCCTGCCTCCGCCTCCCTCTCGGAACTCCTTGCTCCGACCGACACCTTCGCCCGCCGCCACAACGGCCCCGATACCTCCGAGCAGGCCGCCATGCTGGCTCTCCTCAATCAGCCTTCGCTCGACGCACTCATCGACGCCACCGTCCCTTCCCACATCCGCCGCGAAGCGATGAACCTCCCCGCCGCCGCCGGCGAATCCGCCGCCCTCGCCGAAATTCGCGCCCTCGCCGCCCGCAACCACGTTTTCCGCAGCCACATCGGCCTCGGCTACTACGACACCATCACCCCCGGCGTCATCCAGCGCACTATCCTGGAAAACCCCGGCTGGTATACCGCCTACACCCCCTACCAGGCCGAGATTTCCCAAGGCCGCCTCGAGGCCATCCTCAACTTCCAGACGCTCGTCACCGATCTCACCGGCCTCGAAATCGCCAACGCCTCCATGCTCGACGAAGGCACCGCCGCCGCCGAAGCCATGATGATGTGCCACCGCCTCAAGGAAGGCGATGCCTCCGCTCACCGCACGTTCTTCGTCTCCGCCGCCTGCCACCCGCAGACCATCGACATCGTCAAAACCCGCGCCATCCCCCTCGGCATCGAGGTCGTCGTGGGCGACCACGCAACCTTCGCCCCCACCACCACCACCTTCGGCGTCCTCGTCCAATACCCCGACACCACCGGCGACATCCACGATTTTGAAAAGTTCTTCGCCGCCGCCCACGCCGTCGGTGCGTTCACCATCGTCGCCACCGATCTTCTCGCGCTCACGCTCCTCCGCGCCCCCGGCGAATTCGGCGCCGATGTCGCCGTCGGCTCCGCGCAGCGCTTTGGCGTGCCCATGGGCTTCGGCGGACCGCACGCCGGCTTCCTCGCCACCAAGGACGCCTTCAAACGCCAGATGCCCGGCCGCCTCGTCGGCGTTTCCAAGGACGCCCAAGGCGATCCCGCCATGCGCCTCGCCCTCGGCACGCGCGAGCAGCACATCCGCCGCGACAAGGCCACGTCCAACATCTGCACCGCGCAGGTCCTCCTCGCCGTCATGGCGTCGATGTATGCCGTTTACCACGGCCCCGAAGGCCTCAAGAAAATCGCCCGCCGCATCAACGCCCTCACCGCACTCCTCGCGCAAGGCCTCCGCTCCCTCGGCGCCCAACTCAACACCGCGCCCGTCTTCGACACCCTCACCGTTTCCGGCGTTGACGCCGCCGCGCTCCACGCCGCCGCCCACGCCAAACACGTCAACCTCCGCGCCCTGGACGCCCGCACCGTCGGCGTCTCGCTCGACGAGACGACCACCTTGGAGCAGATTGAAGAGTTGATCTCCCTCTTCGGTGCCGTTCGTAGCGGGGAGCGTGAGCGACCCGACTCCGAAAACCCACTCGCTCACGCTCGCGGCTACGACTTCCCCACGCCCCACGCCCGCACCTCGTCCTTCCTCACCGCCGCCACCTTCAACCGCTACCACACCGAGCATGAGATGCTCCGCTACATCAAGCGCCTTGAGGCCAAGGACCTATCCCTCGTCCACTCGATGATCTCGCTCGGCTCGTGCACGATGAAGCTCAACGCCACCTCCGAGATGTTCCCCGTGTCGTGGCCCGAGTTCGGCAAACTCCACCCCTTCGCCCCCTCCTCGCAGACTCGCGGCTACGCGCAACTCTTCGAAGACCTCGAAACCTGGCTCTGCGAGATCACCGGCTTTGCCGCGATGTCCCTCCAGCCCAACGCCGGCTCGCAGGGCGAATACGCCGGCCTCCTCGTTATCCGCGCCTATCACGAGTCGCGCGGCGAAGGCCACCGCAACATCTGCCTCATCCCCACCAGCGCCCACGGCACCAACCCCGCCAGCGCCGTCATGTGCGGCTTCAAAGTCATCCCCGTCGCCTGCGACACCAACGGCAACGTCGATGTCGCCGACCTCACCGCCAAAGCCGCCGCCCACGCGAAGGATCTCGCCGCGCTCATGGTCACCTACCCGAGCACGCACGGCGTGTTCGAACCCACCATCAAGGACATCTGCGCCACCATCCACGCGCACGGCGGCCAAGTTTACATGGATGGCGCCAACATGAACGCGCAAGTCGGCCTCACCTCGCCCGGCCACATCGGCGCCGACGTCTGCCACCTCAACCTCCACAAAACCTTCTGCATCCCCCACGGCGGCGGCGGCCCCGGCATGGGCCCCATCGGCGTCGCCGCGCACCTCGCGCCGTTTCTTCCGGGCCACGTCGTGCTGGAAATCCCAAATCCCAAATCTCAAATCCCAAATCGCGTGGGTGCGGTTTCAGCCGCGCCGTTCGGCAGCGCCAGCATCCTCGTCATCTCATGGATGTATATCCGCATGATGGGTCCCGACGGCCTCACCGCCGCCACCAAGATCGCCATCCTCAACGCCAACTACGTCGCCGCCCGCCTCCAGAATTATTTCCCCGTCCTCTATCGCGGCGTCACCGGCCTCGTCGCCCACGAATGCATCGTCGATCTGCGCGGCTGGAAAAAGCACGGCATCGAGGTGGACGACCCCGCCAAGCGCCTCATGGATTACGGCTACCACGCGCCCACCATGTCGTTCCCCGTCCCCGGCACGTTCATGATCGAGCCGACCGAGAGCGAAACGAAGTCCGAGCTCGACCGTTTCTGCGACGCGATGATCTCCATCCACGGCGAGATGCAGGCCGTCGTGAACGGCGAAGCCGACAAGCTCAACAACCCGCTCAAGCACGCCCCGCACACCGCCAAAGTCGTGTGCTCCGACGAGTGGCCCCATCCGTATTCGCGCGAAACCGCCGCCTTCCCGAGCGCGTTCACGCGCCTGACGAAATTCTGGCCGAGCGTCGGCCGCGTGGACAACGTTTACGGCGACCGCAACTTGATCTGCTCCTGCGCCGGCATGGAAGCCTACGCCGAAGTGAAGGCGTAACCCTCCAGGTTGCTCACGCTCCCCGCTACGCGATGAATCCGGATTCCGACCGTAGCCGCGAGCGTAAGCGAGTGGTCCGCAGCCACCTCCCCCGCCTCGCCCCTGAGCACTATCGCGGCCGCGCCTTCGTCCACTGGACATTAACCATCGAAGACCGCGCCACCGGCTGGCTCACGCCCGCGTTTCACCATGCGTGGCAACTCACCCTGCTCCACGCCTGCGCCCGTTACGGACTGGCCTGCCCGTGTTACGTGCTCATGCCCGACCACGCGCACCTGCTCCTCATCGGCCTGCGCGACGATTCCGACCAACGCACGGCTATTGAGTTTCTCCGCAAGCACCTCCGCCCCTCGCTCGCGCCGCACGACTGGCAGAAACAAGCCCACGACCATGTCTTGCGCGACACCGAGCGCGAGCAAGGGGCGTTTCAAACCATTGCGCACTAGATCCTCAACAACCCCGTGCGCGCCGGCCTCTGCAACCACGCCGCCGACTACGCCTGCGCCGGCTGCTGCGCACCGGGATATCCGGACCTGAACGTGCACGACACTACTTATTGGGAACTCCTCTGGCGCATCCACAACCGCCTCACGTTATGACGCGACCGGGTCGCTCACGCCCCCCGCTACGTGCCCCCGTAGCCGCGAGCGTAAGCGAGTGGATTTCCGAACGTGGCGGAGAGCGTGAGCGACTCGGCTCCGGTTTGCCCCTTGACCAAGGTGTAACCGGTGACACCTTTTGCGGCATGAAGACGATCTCCATCAAGGAACTTCATGCCGCCACCGGCAAATGGGTCCGCGCTGCCAAGCGCGAGACCATCGTCGTCACCGACCACGGAGAACGCATCGCGGAACTGCGTCCGATCACCGTCAGTGAAAAACCGCGCGTCCCGTTCGACCCTGCCCAACGCCTCAAGTGGATGCCGGTAAGCAAAATGGATTCCACCGTGTTTATCTCCGAAGACCGGGACGGGCGATGACTTACTGGGATACGTCCTACGCGGCCAAAATCTATCTGCGTGAACCCGGCACCGATGCGGTGCTTCAGGCGCTGGCCGACGCGGGCGGCTTTGTCTGCAGCGAACACGGCACGCTCGAATTGATGGCGACCTTTAAACGCAACCAACGAGAGGGCATCCTCTCAGCCGCCCAACTGAAGATGATTTGGGCCAAACACGAACAAGACGTGGCCGACGGATTGATCCGCTATCTCCCCGTTTCATCCGAATTGATCCGGCAAGCCTGCGCCACGCTGGCGACTTTGCCGTCCGCCGTTTTCCTACGCGCCGCCGACGCCCTCCACCTCGCCTGCGCCAAAGACGCGGGCCTCAAGGCGATCTACAGCCACGACCGCCACCTCCTCGCCGCCGCCCCGCACTTCGGCCTCAAAGGCATCGACATCATCCCCGCCCCGTAGCGGGGAGCGTGAGCGACCAGCCCGCTTCACACCCGACCTCGCCAATGCCGATCATGCCGCGCTGCATGCACCACACACGCGACAACAACGGTTCGAGTTGATTCCATCACCTCGTAAACCACGCGGTAAGGAAACCGGTTCATAAGCCGCCAGCGGATCTCTTTCTCCGGGTGATGACGCCGGGAATTGAGCAATGGGTTGATCTCCAGCGCATCCCAGACTGCGATGATTTCCTCGACAAAAGCCGCGCCCAGTTCGCGTTGCCGCGCCTCATACCAAGCCGCCGCTTCGGCTACATCGAACTCCACATCCTTTCCCAAAACCACCCGCCAGCTCATGCCGAAAACCGGGAGCGCAGGCGACGCTTCATCTCATCCAGCGAGACCGCCGATGAGGGATCGGCGTGGTAGGCCGCGAGTCGTTCCTCCACCAGCGCCACATCGTCTGCCGACAAACCGGGATCATCCAATTCGAGCGCCTTACGCACAAGCATCTGCCGTTCGGCCAGCGTAAGGGCCGGCAGCTGCTGCATGACTTCGGCGAAACTCATGCCATAAACCTAGCCTGCCCCCACCCGCTCGCAAGCGCGGTTTTACTCCAGTCACGCAAAGCGGATATGCAGGCCACAACCGCCACCTCCCCGCCGCCGCCCCGCATTTCGGTCTGAAAGACATCAACATCATTCCCACCCCGTAGCGGGGAGCGTGAGCGACCCGATCCGATATCCGTCCGGTCACTCCCGCGCTACCACCGTGTCATAAAGACCGTAGTGCCTCAGTCCCTCGTGGCTTTCGATGCCCGTATAGCTAAGCGAAGCATCCTCGTAACGCCGGAAGGCGAACACTGCTTGGTTCATCTGCTCGGTGTTGAACACCTTGAGCCGAACCAGCAGGTGAAAGTCCTTCACCGTCAAACCTGTGACCGTTTCAAACAGGTCTGGCTCAATCTTCGTGATCACATCTTGCAGCGTGTTCTCGCGAAAATCCGTCAGATACATGAAGGCCGGAATGCGCGTCGCAAACTTGATCAACTTTTCCTGCACCAGCTTCCGCTTCGATTTAAACTCCTTCTCCTCTTCAGTGAGCTGCTTCTGCTCCTTCTTCGACAGATCCTTGTCCTTCGCCTTGTTTTTGAGCGCCTTCACCTTGTCGCTCTTGTTGATGATGGTCTCGATGATGTTGTCGCCGAGCGCGCGCCACCCCTCGATGCGCTGCACCGCCGCCATTGCCTCCGGATTGTCGAGGATGCGCCGCAAAGTGTCATTATCGACATTCACGAGCAACGCGCTCTCCCATTTGCGCGCCAGCAACGTCGCCGAGGTGCCGGCGATCGCGATGTCGAGGATGCCGCCTGCATCGATCTGCGTCATGTTCGCGCCGTCGTAGGCCAGCACCGGCAGGAACGACACGAGATCGCGGACCGCCGTCTCCGGATTCGGCTCGTTGGGCGATAGCCCGATGCCGTATTCGGACAACTGCCGTAGCGCGCGTGTCGGCGCGAAATCGAAGACGAAACACACTGGCTTTAAAACCTCCTCCTCCTTCGGATTGTCGCCGTTCGGATTCTTGATCGACCACGGCGACTGCACGCGAAACGCCGCCTGAAAATACGTCTCCGGCGACTTGAGGTTGCGCAGCATCAGGATCGACGCCCACTGCGCCACGGTGACGCCCGTGGTGAGTTTGCCGCACGAGAGCGTGATCGTCTTCGTGCCGAACCCACCGCCGATGGCCTTGCGCACGGGCGGCAACGCCTCCAACCCGATGCCCGCATCAGCGCCAGCCGCAACGATCACTGTGTAATCGCGCCAGAACACGTTGTGCTTTTCACCCAGCAGATTTGCCATCGCCTGACACGCCGCCACGTCGGGCAAAAACCAGAATGCGTGCTGGAGATACGGCAGCAGGCGCACGTCCGAATACGGGAATGGTGGCCGCGTGCCGGTCTTGAGCGATTCCACCGATTTGGACGCGTAGCCGCCCCGGATAATATCCAGCCACTTTTGCACGTCGCTCTTGTGCTTGAACTGCGCCTTCCCGCCCTCGCCCGACGCCTCGAAAAACGTGTTCAGATCAAACTCGTCGAACTCCCCGGCACTCGCCACCGCCACCAACTCGTCCGGCATCTGGTAAGTGAGCAGTCGCATCTGCGGCAACGCGCCATAAGGATTCCACTTGCCGGGATTCTCCCTCGCGAACGCCTCCTTGGCCCGCTGCTCGTCGGTGTAGGTCCAATTAAAAATCTGCTCCTCGATAAACTCACCCGTGGACAACGCCTTGAACGGCGTGCCGGAGAGGTAGAGGTAGGCCTTGGTTGTGATAGGAAGAAACTCAGTTTCTTTCCCCGAGAGTTCGCCGATGTCCTCGTTCACACCCTCCAACCCGGGAGCGTATTCACGCCTGATCTCCTTTTTCGCGACCGTCTCCTCCTCGCCCTCAAACAACTCCTTGGCCGTGTCACGCCACGCACCGAAATGGTATTCGTCGAAGACCACCAAGTCCCAATTCACCTGATGCAGCCATTCGTTCTTCGCCTTGATGTTCCCCGCATCGTCACGCCCCAGCAGGTCTTGGAAGGAGCCGAAATAAACAACCGGTTTTTTACGGTCGATCTGCGTCGGATCACCACCGGAGGATTTTGACAGGTATTGCCAGCCATCGAAGTCCGCATGCGATTCGAGGTCCGTCTGCCAAGCATCCTCCACTGCCGGCTTGAACGTCAGGACGAGCACGCGCTTGGCCCCAAGTTTTTTAGCGAGCTGGTAACTGGTGAATGTTTTCCCGAAACGCATCTTCGCGTTCCAGAGGAAGCGCGGAACGGCCTTCTTGTTCTCCGCCCACCGCGACCTGAAGTAATCAAAAGTCATATCGACCGCCTCGGACTGCTCCCGCCGCATGGCGAAAGTCTCGTGATGTGTGCCAGTCAATTTCTTGCCCGTGCGCAATTCGGTAAGGACCGTCTTCACATCCTTGAGCGTGCAGCGCATCCATTCGAGCGAGGGGTTTTCAAACCCCTTCTTCGCCAAAGCCGCCCGCACCGCGTGGTCGCTAAAAACCGTGCCATCATCGCGCAAAGCGGATTCGTCCAAGACGATGGTGTAGTTTTTGATCGCCGCCGTTTTAAGCTGTTCGGCGACCCGCTGCTTCACCTCACGCGTAGTCTGACCGATTTTGAGAAGCCCCGCGTGCGCCTCGTCATCAATCGAGTAGGCATAAATGCGCGGCCGGGCTTCCGGCTTCGGCGCAAGGATTTCGTCGATGGTTTTACTCATCGTTGTCGCCCATCGGGCGAATCATCTTCTCAACGAATGCAATCTCCTCCTCGGTCAGCTTGTATTTCTTGTAGAGGTCGGCGTCCGTCCATGTGTGATCCCACTTTTGCTGTGGGAGCCATGAATAAGTCGCCCGCGGCAAGTCTTGTGTGATCTTACGCAGCGAGATGAGAAAACGAGCAAAGCGAGTGCGAAGATAGGCACTGCAATTTTCGGCCTCTTCTTCGGAATTAAAAGGACCAACAACCACATAGGTCTGAGAGCAAACAGATCCAGGACCAGCAACTATGCCAGGTCCAAGGACGTTCGCAGGAATAGCACCACGCTCCCCATACGCCTTCGGCAGAAGCAGTTTCCAGACAGGAATGAGATGCCTATTCTTTGTGACTTCAGAATCTTCCATCCAGCCAACGACGCGCTTCTGATTTACGGAGACATGCAACTTAACAGCCCCCTTAAATGACTTTTCAACGAAGTCGTCGAAGTTCGTAGCTAGGCCGAATGGCGTGTCTCCGCTCACAAGGTCTTTCATCGAAGTCCCGCTCAAGGGCTGAACTCTGTTCAAGATGCTGACCGCACGCGTATCGCGGACAAAGACATCGAACTCATCAAGCTTACGAACGACCGTGGGCAACTCTTCGTCTCCAAGCACCAGCGTGTAGTCGCAGCCACCTTGATGATTTTTATCCCAAAGAAAGTAACCGACCCCACCCTCGAAATCCACACCCGGGAAAGCCGTGGACATTTTCGAGAAATCAACAAGGCGGCTGATGTGCCCACCCGTCAGCATGGTCTTGCGAAACTCATCCATGCCTCGTCCGCCGGCTAACCAACGCGAAGGAATGACCATGCTCAGAAATCTCGGGTCCAGCCGCACTGCCTGCTCCACGAACAGGTGGTAGATGGAAGAATCGTTGGTTCCCCCTCCTCCGCCGGTCATCTGATACGGCGGGTTTCCTATGATTACGTCGAATTGCATATTTTCTCCAAAAAGTTCGGCCAGCCGTGCTTTGATGCTGTCGGTGTGAATGAAGGCGTAGGCATGGGTCTCGAGGCCTTTTTCACGGTCAAAAATTCCTTTCGGAGCGCCGCAAAAACGGCATCTCCCATCCTTCCACGAATGCTCGATGCGCCGGAACCAGACATTCCCTTCGCCGTTTGCGAAGGTTTTGGTGATCGAGTGCTTTCCGTTGGCGTGCCGCGAACAATACACGCTCCGACGCGCGAGCAGGCTGGTGATTTGCGTGATGCCGATGCCGAACACCTGCTTCGTCAGGATGTGGTCCACTCGCTTTTCCAGATTCGGAATCTTTTTCGCCAACCCTTCGGTCAGACGACGGGTGATCTCGCGTAAAAACACGCCCGACTTCGTGCAGGGATCTAAAAACGTCACTTTCGAGTCTGCCCAGAGATTCGCGCCGCCGTGGTTGGCAGCCCACGCCTCGGCCAGCGTGTCGAGCATCCGGTTGGCGAACTCGGGAGGCGTGAACACCTCGTCGTTGGAGAGGTTCGCGATGCAAGTCAGCACGTCCGGATTGCGTCGGCGCAGGGTAAAGCTGGCCTGCTCGCTCATGGCGTCGCCTCCGGCGCGGCGGCAGCGGCCAATTCGCCCACCGTCATCGGCGGGTAGGTTTTGGCCGGGGTGAATATCTCGTGCATGCCGAGATTGGCGAAAAGCGAATCCGCCGCGCTGAAGGCCGAGGACTGGGTAAGGTTGTCGAAGCGGAAGTCCCGTCGCTGGAACCGGCCCTTACCCAAGTAACCCCACTCGGCGAAGGTGATCGGCTCCTCTGC
>JANXRL010000054.1 GCA_025352985.1 Verrucomicrobiota bacterium | reverse complement strand
CAGGAGCGAGGACATTTGTTTCAAGGGAGGTATCAGGCGCTGCTCATCGAGGATGCGGTGGCGCTGGCGCGCGTGGTGGACTACATCCATCTCAATCCGGTGCGCTCGGGAATCGTGACCGCGGATCAGCTCGGGGGATTTCGATGGAGCAGCTTGAGGCCGCCAAGCCAAAGGGGTCAGGCCGCTAGATGCTAGATTTGGATTGAGTTGAGAAGACGGACGGGCAGGGTAGAGGGCATGGCGAGAAAGTTGAGGATTCAATACGAGGGAGCGATCTACCATGTGATCAACCGAGGGAATTACCGGCGTGATGTGTTTGAGTCGGTGGGGGCGGCGCAGGCGTTTGAGGAAGCGTTGATCGAGGCCTGCGAGGTGAATGGTTGGAAGTTGCACGCGCATGTGGTGATGAGGAATCACTACCACTTGGCGGTGGAGACGCCGCGGGCAAATTTGGTAGAGGGTATGCACTGGTTGCAGAGCACCTTCGCCACGCGGTTCAACCGGTTGAGGCAGGAGCGAGGACATTTGTTTCAAGGGAGGTATCAGGCGCTGCTCATCGAGGATGCGGTGGCGCTGGCGCGCGTGGTGGACTACATCCATCTCAATCCGGTGCGCTCGGGAATCGTGACTGCGGATCAGCTCGGGGGATTTCGATGGAGCAGCTTGAGGCGGTTTGTGCGAGAGGGGCGACCGGCGGTGTTTGCATGCGAGGACTGGCTGGCTCAGCGAGGACTGGCGGATTCTCCGGAGGGAATGGGCGCGTATGTGGTGTATTTGACGGCCTTGGCGCGTGATGAAGCGGAGCAAAGGAAGCTGGGCTTGGAGAAGTTGTCCGTAGGATGGGCGATCGGGTCGGAGGGGTGGAGGCGTGCGATCGCCAAAGATCATGCGCAACGGGCGCTTAATCCCGGGATGGAGGCAGCGGAACTTAACGGGATAAAGCAGACGCACTGGGCGCAGGTGTTGGACGCCGAGTTGCAACGCCGAGGGAAGAGTCGGGCGGATGCGAGCGGAGACATCAGTAGCGCGGCTTGGAAGATCGAGGTGGCGACACGGCTTCGGCAGGAGGGGGCGCCTTATGCGTGGATCACGCGCGAAATGCACATGGGGAAGGCAAGTTCGGTTAGAGCCCACCTGAGTCAGGTAAAATATAGCATCTAGCGGCCTGACCCCTTTTTGCTCCCGGGGTGCGACGAGACCTTGAGGCGAACCGTGGCTTATCGGTCGATTTTAACCAAGGAGCCGTCGCTGGTGACCTTGACTTCAATTTCCTTGCCGTCGGCCTGCTTGCCCTTGGCTTCGTAAATCACAATGCCGCCGCTTTGGGTTTCTTATTCAACCTTAGTGAAGGTGACGCCGGGCATGTTGGTAGTGAGCGTATTTTGGACGATGGCCGGGCATTCGGAGAACCGCAGGGTCGTTTCCTTTTTGCAGCCGGAAACGGCAAGAAGCAGACCCGCCATGAGAGCGAGGAGAACCGAGCCGATCTTGATGGATGAGTGCATGATTTTTTGCGCTTAAATGATGGCACGGATGAATTCCGCAGCCATGCGTCACAATATCCATGCTAACCCACGCCATCTATGTATGAGGTGTTCACGGGTAAACCGAAGTGATCCCGCATGAGTTCCAGTAATTTTGTGGGGCTTAGTGAACCTCGTCTCACGCACCAACTTGATCGCCAAATAGAGGGGGCGCCCCGCCTTCTTGGCCGAGCCCATGGTCTGCAACGTTTCTTCCGTCCGCAAAAAAGCCGCAGTGTTTATCTGCGGCCTTTCCCCTAAGGCAGGGCTGATTCAATAGGACTTAAGTTTACTTTTTCGCGGCTTCGTCGGCTTGGGCTTTCTCGATTTTCGCGGCTTCTTCGTCGGAGACGACCATGTAAACGTCGGCTTTTTCGACCGCGACGGTGTAGGTGCGTTCGAGCGAGAACCCATAGGTTTTGATCATCTTCTGGTTGTCGTCGTTGAGCTTCGCGAGCAGTCCGTCGAGCTTCACCTTCAATTCCTTTTTCTTGGCCGCATTGGTTTCCTTTTCGTAGGCGGTGTTGGTTTCGATCACGAGTTGACGCTGGTTTTGCATGACCTGCACGTTGGCCTGAAATTCCTGGAAGCCCTGGGCGGTGGTGATCGAGCAAACCTTGAGGAGCTTCTGCTGCTTCGACGCGGCGGGAGCAGGAGCGGGGGCGGCGGGAGTGGTGCCGGGGAAGCTTACGGTGTCCGCGGCCCAAAGGCTGGCGGTGAGCAATGAGGCTCTGAGCAGAAGAATGCGGAGGATGGCGTGGGTCATGATGGGGTGGGTGAAAGGGCTTTATGTTTCTTCGTGTAAGCGGAATTGGCCAGAATAATTCTGGAGATGGCGGATGGTTGGCGACCCGACAGTTGCCGCTAGGCAACAGGCTGTAGGGGGCAAGCCGGGCGTGGCCGGCGCGGTCGCACGTTAACGGCTTCACGGCTTTGTTTGGGGAAACCGATCAGGGGCGCGGGCAGATCGTTGTCGGAAGCGGATAAAATCTAGCAACCGGAAATTTATCTACTTATTTGGAAGCGAGATGAATTTGAAGAAAATGCTCAGGAAGCGCCTGTCGGCTTATCTGGAGTTGGAGCGGCCTGCTCCGGTTCCGCCTGCGGCTCCCGCTACTCATCCGGCTGAACTCACGGTGACGGCGGATATCCTAAGGCTTATAAGCCGTCTGCGGCCCGTCACGGGTGGATATGAAATGACGCGTTTCGGGCCGGCGGATGACGGCGGGTATTTGGTGCCAGATGACTTGGAGGGCGTCGAGGCGTGTTTCTCGCCGAGGGTGGGCCCGGTCGCGGGATTCGAGCTCGATTGCGCGAAGAGAGGGATAAAGGTTTTTCTGGCAGATCACACGGTCGAGGGGCCGCCGTGTCACCATGAGCTTTTTTCGTTCATCAAAAAAAATGTGGGCGCGCTAACGTCTGGCGACTGCATGACGATGGACGACTGGGTTGCGGAGGCGCTGCCGGTATCGGCGGCGGACCTTTTGCTGCAAATAGACATTGAGGGCGGCGAGTATGAGACTTTCTTAAACATGTCTCCGCGGCTGATGGCGCGGTTCCGCGTCATCGTGGTGGAGTTCCATCGACTCGACGACTTGTGGAGCCTGTCGTTTTTTCGAGTGGCTTCGCGTGTGTTCGAGAAAATTCTCCAGCAACACGTGTGTCTTCACGTCCACCCGAACAACGCGTATGATGCGTTGGCGAAGGACGGGATCGGGATTTTTCCGGTGATGGAATTCACCTTTATCCGGCGGGATCGCATACGGGATCATTCTCCGGCGGTCGAGTTTCCACACCGTCTGGACGGCAACAACAACCCCGTGCTCCCGCCGTATCGTCTGCCCGAGATTTGGTATCGAGCCTAGGTGATCTTCGCCCGAGCGGGAGGGCTCAGGCGTCACGCGTGACCGATGGTCAATCGTTTGGACGATAGCCGTATTTCGAGTGCCAGCGGCTGAGAGACTCCTCGGAAATGTCACGGAGCGCATCTGAGATCAGGCGGATGGACGCGATCATGCGTTCGTTGGCTTCCTGCGTGACGCTGGCGTTGTTAGAACGGACCTCGTGGCTGATTTGAATCACGGCGAGCTGGTTGTTGATCACGTCCTTTAACATTTGCTGGGCCTCGAAGAGCGTTTTCCTGCGGATTAAGCGTTGCCGGCGCCGGATAATCCAAAAGATGAATCCGTGCAAAACCCCGACCATGGCGGCGGTTATCGTCAGGATGGGCCAATAGCTCGGGTTTCCGATTCCTAGGAACAGTGACACCGCGAAGATAACTGCCAATCCTGCAAAGGTGAGTATCAGTTCAAGATTTTCGAGCAGAGATTTCATAGAGAGATGTTAGCAAACTCCTGGAACGGATATTGGCAACGCAGGGGGTGTTTTCCGGGCCGGTTGACACGGGGCGGCGGTCCGTCGAACTTATCCTTCCATGTCCGCACCCGTTCACGCCCCGTTCGACTCAGTAGAGTCCGCCATCCAAGACATCTCGGATGGTAGGATGATCATCGTCACGGACGACGAGAACCGCGAGAACGAGGGTGATCTCGTCATGGCCGCGTCAAAGGCCACGCCGGAGACGATCAACATGATGATCCGTCATGCCCGCGGCCTGATCTGCGTGCCGACCACCGGGGCCCAGCTCCGTCGTCTCGGCATCAACCCGATGGTCCAGGAAAACCGCGAGTCGCACAAAACCGCTTTCACCGTCTCCGTGGACGCCGCCGAGGGCATTACGACCGGCATCAGCGCCTACGACCGCGCCCGCACGGTTTCCATCCTCGCCGATCCCGAGGCCAAGCCCGAGGCGCTGGTCCAGCCTGGCCACATCTTCCCCCTGCGCGCCCGCGACGGCGGCGTGCTCGAACGCGCCGGCCACACCGAGGCCGCCGTCGATCTCGCCTCGCTGGCCGGTCTTCACCCGAGCGGTGTCATCTGCGAAATCCTCAACGACGACGGCTCGCTTGCCCGCTTGCCCGAGCTCGTGGCCTTCAAGGAAAAATTCGGCTTCAAGCTCGTTTCCATCGCCTCGCTCATCGAATACCGCCACCGCCGCGACCAGTTGGTCGAGCTCGTGTGCACGCGTCCGTTTGCCAGCGAGTTTGGCGACTTCACTCTCCATGTTTTCCGCAACAAGCTCGACGGACGTCATCATCTGGCCTTCTCCCTCGGCACGCCCGGACCGGAACCCACTCTCGTGCGAGTGCACAGCGAAAACCTCTTGAGCGACGTCTTCCGCCAGCGCGGCACCGACAGCCATCGCACGTTGACCGGTTCGCTGGAAGCCGTCGCCCGCGCCGGCAATGGCGTGTTGCTCTATATGGAGCACGCGCAGGGCGGAGCGGATGTGATTCGCCGCCTCGAGGCACGGCATGGAGACGGTCCCACCTCGATGAGTTTCCGTGATTACGGCATCGGCGCGCAGAT
>JANXRL010000051.1 GCA_025352985.1 Verrucomicrobiota bacterium | reverse complement strand
TGCGGTGGGGCACAGGAAAAACTAAACGCACCAAACGGTTTTTAGTGCCCAAGGGAGTAAAAAAGACCAGTGGTGTTGCCTCCAACCTGCTCTGGGAAAACCCCGAGTATGTGTTCGGCTACGTTCCTCCCGGCGGCAAAGCTGCTCGCATTGCCGAACAACACTCGGCTTTCAAAAAACGCATCACGGATTTGGGTGTGATTGCCGATACAGGGCTGGCTGCGGTGGTCGCGTTTCTCGAACGACCAGACAAGGAGAAGGACACCTTATTAAAAGCGTTGGGCGACAGCTACGCCCAACTTCTTGAGGAAGGTTCCAATCTCACCTTTCAGTTGGCCGGCGAAACCCAACTCGTTTCCGACAGTCGTCCGGTCAAGGCCGCCATTCAGGCCCAACTCAACGATGCATCTGGAAAACCATCCCTCTGCTTGGTTACGGGAGAAAACGATATCACCGAGCGCCTGCACACCGCCATCAAAGGCGTGTGGGGCGCGCAAACAAGCGGTGCCAACATTGTTTCATTTAACTCCGCCGCCTTTGCGTCTTACGGCAAAGAGCAAGGAGCCAATGCCCCCGTCGGAAAAGTCGCCGCCTTTGCCTATACCGAAGCCCTCAACCACCTTCTCGGGAAAGATTCGAAACAGCGCCTGCAGGTCGGCGATGCCTCCACTGTGTTCTGGTCTGAGAAAGCCACGATCTTCGAACAGCAAGTCGTCGATTTTTTTGGAGAGCCGCCGAAAGACGACCCCGACCGCAACGTCCGTGCTGTAGAAAGTCTGTTCAAGTCGCCGCATACAGGCGCTCTTCCCACAGCGGACAACACCATACGCTTCTATGTGCTCGGGCTGGCCCCCAACGCCTCCCGCATCTCCATCCGCTTTTGGATGGTCGATACCGTCGAGGGCATGTCGGCCAAACTCCGCCAGCACTTCACAGACCTAAAAATCGTTCACGGCCCCAAGGACCGCGACTCCTTCTCGCTTTTCCGCCTTCTCGTTTCGACAGCGGCGCTCGGGAAATCCGAAAACATAGCGCCTACCCTCGCCGGTGAAACAATGCGCGCGATTCTTTCCGGCACAGCTTATCCCGAAACCCTGATCCAAGCCGCCGTGCGCCGCATCCGGGCCGAACACGAGATTACCCACATCCGCGCCGCCCTCATCAAAGCCTGTCTCAACCGCTCTCTACGCATCCACAATCCTACTCACGAAAAAGAAATCACCATGAGCCTCGACCCCGACAACCTCAACATCGGCTATCGCCTCGGTCGCCTTTTTTCCGTCCTGGAAAAAATCCAATCCGAAGCCAGCCCCGGCCTCAACGCCACCATTCGCGACAAATTCTACGGTGCCGCCTCCGGCACCCCGGTTGCCGTCTTCGGCAACCTGATGCGCCTCAAAAATCATCACCTCGCCAAACTTGATAACGTCGGTCGTCGCGTGAACTTCGAGCGACTCATCGGCGAAATCATGGGCGGCATCACCGATTTCCCCCCGCACCTCACTCTCGCCGACCAAGGGCGCTTCGCCATCGGCTACTATCACCAGACGCAGAACTTTTTTACCAAGAAATCCGACAAGGAATAATTTAACCACCCATATAAACTCATGAGCACACCCATTAAAAACCGCTACGACTTCATCCTCCTTTTCGACGTCAAAGACGGCAACCCCAACGGAGATCCCGACGCTGGCAATCTCCCTCGCGTTGATCCCGAGACCGGCCGTGGCCTCGTCACCGACGTCTGCCTCAAGCGCAAAATCCGCAACTTCGTCCAGCTCACTCAAGACGCAGCGAAGGGTCACGATATTTTCGTAAAGGAAAAGGGCATCCTCAACAATCTCATCGACAGCGGCTACGCCGCCTGCGGCATCGACCTCGAAAAGCCTCCTGCCGATGAAAAGGACGGCAAGAAGCGAAACGAAAAAGGCTCCGGCCAAGGTTCTGAAGTCAGCAAGGCGCGTGACCAAATGTGCAAAGCCTACTTCGATATTCGCACCTTCGGTGCCGTCATGTCCACTGGAGCTAATGCCGGTCAGGTTCGCGGTCCGGTCCAGCTCACTTTCGGCCGCTCCGTGGACCCTATCGTCACCCTTGAACACTGCATCACCCGCATGGCCGTGGCTACAAAGGAGGAATCAGAAAAACAATCCGGCGACAACCGCACCATGGGCCGAAAAAACACCGTGCCCTACGGACTCTACGTTGCTCACGGTTTCGTTTCCGCACACTTGGCCAATCAAACCAAGTTCACCGAAGAAGACCTCTCGCTGCTTTGGGATGCCATCGGCCAGATGTTCGAACATGATCGCTCCGCTGCTCGCGGGATGATGGCCACGCAGGCGCTGCTTGTTTTCAAACACGACTTGGCCCTCGGTAATGCCCCCGCGCACAAGCTCTTCGAAGGACTTCACGCCGCCAAAAAAGACGGGGTTCTCGTCGCCCGTGATGTTTCCGACTACACTATCACCTACGCCGGAATACCGCTGGCCGATCTGCCTGCCAGCAAATCGCTCGGCAACGGCGTGACGCTCATCAAGCGGGTCTAAAATCCCATGAGCGCCGAGATCGAGTCCGTCCCCCTCTCGGCGCTCCAGCATTTTGCCTTCTGCCCTCGCCAGTGCGCGCTCATCCATGTCGAGCGCCAGTGGGCCGAGAACACCCGCACCGCCGAGGGCCGCGTCCTCCACGACCGCACCCATGAGGCCGGTCACGAATCGCGCGGCCCTCTCCGCATCGCCCGCGCCCTCGCCCTCCAGTCCGCCGCCCTCGGCATCCACGGCGTCGCCGATGTCGTCGAGTTTCACCGCCAGCCCGACGACACCTGGCGCCCGTTTCCCGTCGAATACAAACGCGGTCGCCCCAAGTTCTCCCCCATCGACGCCGTCCAACTCTGCGCGCAAGCCCTCTGCCTGGAGGAAATGCTCTCCGCTTCCATCCCGACCGGCGCGCTCTATTACGGTGAAACCCATCGTCGGCAGGATGTCGCCTTCGACGACGCCCTCCGCGCCGAAACCCTCCGCCTTATCACCGACGTGCGTGCCATGATCGCCTCGGGCCGGACACCCCCGCCCGTTTACGCCAAGCATTGCCATGCCTGCTCAATGTTTGAGCTCTGCCGCCCGCAAGCTGTCACCCGCAGCGCCTCCTCCCACCTCGCGCGTCTCATGGCCGCCCAGGATTAAACTGCCTCCAATGCGCCGTCTCCTCAACACTCTCTACGTCACCACCCAGGGAGCCTACCTCCGCAAGGAAGGCGAAACCGTCGTCGTGGAGGTCGAACGTGAAATCCGCCTCCGCCTGCCTCTGC
>JANXRL010000050.1 GCA_025352985.1 Verrucomicrobiota bacterium | reverse complement strand
GCTGCGCGGCCAGCAGGTCGCGGTGCTCACGGGCAGCCACCGCGTCGCCGGCACCGCGCTCGGCATCGACGACACCGGCTCGTTCATGATCCGCACCGACAAGGGCCGCACCGAGCGCTTCCACGCCGGCGAGGTCACCCTCGAAAAGAAAGCCTAGCCGCTCCACCGCCCCGGCTTCTCGGCTCTGGACTCGCGGCGTCTGATTCTCAACGTTCGTCCTTTCCGCAATGGATCTCCTCTGCATCGACATCGGCAACACCCACACGCACTACGGCGTGGTCGGCCCCAACGGCACCTCCATGCAAGGCACCGTCGTCACGCAGTCGATCGACGACTCCCAGGAAGGCCTCGCCCCCAAGCTCGCCACACTGGCCGCAACCCATCCGCAGATCGCCGCCATCGCCTGCTGCTCCGTCGTCCCCGCGATCAACCCGCGCCTGCACACCGTGCTGGCCACGGCTTCAACGTTGCCGGTTTTCCAACTCACGCATCAACACCGGCTCGGCGTCCCCATCACCTACCCGCAGCCCGCCGAAATCGGCCAGGACCGCCTAGCCAACGCCGCCGCCGCCCACGCCCTCGGCGGCAGTCCCGCTGTCGTCATCGATTCCGGCACCGCCGTGACCTTCGACATCGTCACCACCAAGGGCGGCTACGAGGGCGGCATCATCGCCCCCGGCCTCGAACTTACCCGCCGCTACCTCCACGAACGCACCGCCCAGCTCCCGTTGCTCGACGACTCGTTGGAGATTAACTCGGTCATCGGAAAATCCACCACCGAGGCCATGCGCATCGGCACCGTCATCGGCTTCCCCGGACTCATCCAGGCACTGCTCGACGCCGTCCTCGCCGACCTCAAGGCCCGCGGCGAACCGCCCGCCCACCTCTTCGTCACCGGCGGCAACGCCGCGTTTCTCCAAAGCCGCCTCACTCCGCATGTCCAGTTCGTGCCCGACCTGACTCTGCGCGGCCTCGCCGCCGCCTACTGGTTGAACAACGCATAAACCTTTCGCGTTTATCCGTGTCGGAGTTTATTCCATCCTGAAATTCATGCCCGACGATTCCCCCGCCATCGAAGTCCGCGACCTAGTCAAAACCTACGCCGGCGTCACCGCCGTCAACAAGGTGGGCTTCACCGTGGCGCGCGGCGAGATCCTCGGCTTCCTCGGGCCCAACGGCGCCGGCAAGAGCACCACCATGCGCATCCTCACGGGCTACCTGCCCGCGACCTCCGGCATGGTCAACGTCTGCGGCCTCTCCGTCGCCACCCACGGCGACGAGGTGAAGAAATTCATCGGCTACATGCCCGAGAACAACCCGCTCCCGGATGACATGCGCGTCTCCGAATACCTCCACTACCGCGGTCGCCTCAAGGGCCTCGCCCGCGCCAAGCTCTCCATCCGCCTAGACGAGGTCCTTGAGCTCTGCG
This sequence comes from Verrucomicrobiota bacterium, assembly GCA_025352985.1. Classification (GTDB taxonomy): domain Bacteria; phylum Verrucomicrobiota; class Verrucomicrobiia; order Opitutales; family Opitutaceae; genus Rariglobus. The sequence continues at coordinate 12,988 of JANXRL010000050.1, read as the reverse complement.
ACCTCAAGCGCGTCCGCCACCGCATCATCGGCAAACTTTCCAAGGGCTTCCGCCAGCGCGTGGGCATTGCCGAGGCCATCCTAGCCGAGCCGCCCATAATTATCATGGACGAGCCGACCATCGGCCTCGACCCGCACCAGATTCTGATTGTCCGCGACCTCATCGCCGGTCTGCGCGGCCGCATGACGGTCATCATCTCCTCCCACATCCTGCCCGAGATCGAGATGACCTGCGACCGGGTGCTCATCATCAATCAGGGACGCGTCGTCGCCCAAGGCACGCCCGCCGACCTTCGCCGCGAGGTCTTCGGCCACTCCAGCTACGCGTTGGAAATCTCCGGCGACCTCGAAGCCGCGTTGCCCGAGGTGCTCGCCAAGGTTGAGCCGACGCTTGCCATCTCCGAAACCGGCGTGCCCGACGCCACCGGCTTCCGCAAGCTCACCCTCGCCACCTCCCGCGAAGACGACCTCGGCGAAGCGTTGTTGCGCGCCCTCTCCGCCGACCCCCGCCTCCGCCTGCGCGCGCTCACCCGCGTCCACCCCACGCTCGAAGACGTTTTCCTCGCCGCCACCAAACGCGGCTGGGAAGCCATCGACGCGCCGAAGCCTACTTCGAAGTGATCCGCACTCCATGAAACACTTCCTCACCATCCTCAGCCACGAGCTCCGCATGTTGCTGGTCAACGCCAGCACCTACGTCGCCGCCGTGCTGTTCCTAGCCCTGATGGGCTTCATCTTCTCCGGCGTCCTCGACAACTACAGCAAGGCCGCGCAGGAGACCTCGCCCGCCACGGTGTTTTTTCAACTCTTCTGGATTCCCGTCCTGTTCATGGTGCCGCTCCTCACCATGAAATGCATCTCCGAAGAACGCCGCCTCGGCACTCTGGAAACGCTGCTCACCGCGCCTGTCTCCACCACCGAAGTCGTGCTCGGCAAATACGCCGCCTCCTACCTCCTCTACCTCTTCCTCTGGGCCTCGACCGGCGGCTTCTTCTTCATCCTTCACCGCTTCGCTCAGGACCCGCGCCTCCTCGATTTCGGACCGATGATGGGCGGCTACCTGTTCGTTGCCATCTCGGGACTTTTCTACGTCGCCGTCGGCCTTTTCGCCAGCTCCCTCTCCCGCAACCAGGCCGTCGCCGGCATCCTCGCTTTCAGCATCCTCTTCACCCTCATCATCGGCCTCAACTACGCCGCCGGCCTGGAAATGATGAATCGCGAATCCATGCAGCCGGTTCACGCGCTGCTCGAATACGTGCGGACCTTCCGCCACCTCGACGATTTCAGCCAAGGCATCGTGGACACCCGGCAGGTCCTCTTTTACCTGAGCGGCAGCGTGCTCATGCTCATCTTCAGCATCCTCGGCATTGAAGTGAAACTCCTGCACAGCTGACCATGAGCGCCCCCACCAGTTTCCGCACCGTCCGCTGGGTCCGCACCCTCAACCTGCTCGCGCAGGCCGTCCTGTTCATCACCCTTTTCGCCGGACTCAACACCCTCGCCGTCCACTACGCGTGGCGTTTCGACCTCACGAAAAGCCACCGCCACTCCCTCTCGCCCGAGACCCTGTCCTACCTCAAGAAACTCGACGTCCCCGTGCGCATCGTCGTCACCCTCACCGACGACGGCGAAAACGAGCAGGTCTCCCAAGCCTACCGCGACGTCGGCGCCCTCCTGCGCGAATACGGCTACGCCACCGAGAACAACGACAAGGGCCGCGTCACCACCGAGTTCATCGACGTCTTCCAGCGCCGCCGCGACGCCGAAGCCCTCGGCATCGACCAATCCAACATCGTCCTCGTCATGTGCGGCGACAAACGCCGCATCGTCAAACTCGACGACCTCTACGACGTGAAGGACCAGGAAAAAAAGGGCTTCCTCGGCGAGAAAGCCTTCACCGCCGCCATCCTCGACGTCTCCAGCCCCGCCCGTAAAAAAATTTATTTCCTCCAAGGCCACGGAGAGATGCAGCTCGACGACGTCAGCCCCGGCCGCGGCCTGTCCTCGCTCAAAAGCGAACTGATCTCGCGCAACTTCGACGTCGCCCAGTTCGACCCCTCCACTCATCGCAAGATTCCCGACGACGCGGCCGCCCTCGTGATCGCCGGCCCGCAGGGACGCTACACACCCGAGGAGCAGGAGATGCTGCGCCAGTATCTCTCCACCCGCGCCGGCCGCCTGCTCGCCCTCCTCCCGCCCATGTATCCCAGCGGCCTTGATGACCTGCTCTACGAATGGGGCCTGCTCGCCGACGACGTCGTCATCTACGACAACGGCTCCGCCGGGCAAAACGACAACGGCGACCTCATCCTCGTGCCCACCGATGCCGGCGCCACCCACCCCACCACCAAAAAACTGGCCGATTACCGCATCCCTCTCCGCTTCGGCCTCTCGCGCTCCATCCGCCCCGACCCGGGCCGCCCGCTCGACAACAATCTCCTCGTCTCCCCCCTCGTGCGCTCCGACCCCGCCTCGTCGTGGGGCGAGCACAACTACCGCGAACGCAGCGCGCCCGTGTTCGACGCCAACGTGGACCTCAAGGGCGACGTTCTCGCCGTCGTCACCGCCTCCGAACGCGTCACCGCCCAGGGCAACCTTCCCTTCAGCGTGCCCGGCGGCCGCGTCATCGCCTTCGGCAGCGCCGACTGGATCGCGAACGCCCGCCTAGGCGTCATCGGCAACCTCACCCTCTTTATGTCTGCGGTGGACTGGGCGACCGACCGTGACGTCGATCTCAGCGTCCCCATCCGCCCCATCAGCAAATTCCAACTTTCTCTCAACCAAGACCAGTTGCGGCACCTCCGCTACAGCCTCTTCCTCCTCCTTCCCGGAGCCGCCGCCCTCCTCGGCACGATCGTTTACTGGACACGCCGAAACTGACCCCCGTCAACCCGCCCTTCACTCCATGCGCACCAAAATCACGCTCGTCCTCCTCCTTCTGAACGTGGCGCTGCTGGCCGTCATCCTCTACACCCGCCACGAGCGCAACATCGAGGTCGCCCTCAACGCCACCCGCAAAAAAATCCTTGGCGACGAAGTAGTCGGCCTCACCGCCATCGAGATCAAAAACACCGCCGGCGGCGACGTCCTCCGCCTCGGCCGCGACAAGACGAGCGACCCCTGGTCCATCACCTCCCCCATCAACTGGCCCGCCAACGATTACGCCGTCCAACGCATCATCCACGAACTCCTTTACCTAGAAAACGAGACCAGCTTCCTCGTGAAGGACCTCACAAAAAACGGTCAGAGCCTTTCCGAATACGGCCTGAATCCCCCGAGCCTCACCCTCGCCTTCACCCGCACGCCCGTGCTCACCGGCGGCGTGCCCGTCACCACCACCCTCGGCCTCGGCGACACCACCAAGATCGGCAACCGCCTCTACCTCCTCTCACCCGACAAGCAGAGCGTCGAGGTCGTCGGCCGCAGCCTCGCCGCCAGCCTCAGGCAGGGCCTCGAACAACTCCGCTCCGACGCCCTTTTTACCGTCCCCGTTTACGAAGTCCGCTCGCTCGGCCTGCAAATCCCCGCCGCCGACGGCAAGAACGTCCGCGTCCGCGTCCGTCGCGACGCGGCCCGCTGGTCCTTCGAGGCCCCGATCGTCACCCGCGCCTCCAAGGCCGCCGTCGAGGTTTCCGTCGTTGGCCTGAACTCATTGCGCGTCGGCCGCTTTCTTTCCAAGACCGAGGCGCCCGCCGAACGCACCGGCCTCGACAACTCCACCCTGCGCGTGACGCTCGAAGGCAACAACCGCCGCGAGACCCTCGTCATCGGCCAGCCCGTCGCCGCACCCGGCCCCGACGCCACCGAATTCTACGCCCAGCTCGAAGGCCGCGACCAGGTCTTCACCACCGCGATTCCCAACAAACTCGCCGACTCCCTGCATCGCGCGCAGGAAACCCTCCGCGACACCCGCGTCCTCGACTTCGACCCGGCCGCCGTCACCGCGATCTCCCTAGCACCCGATTTCACCCTGCAACGACTGGATGCGCCCACAGGCGGCTCCACTTCCTGGCAGATCGTTATCCGCACCGGCGACCAAGGTTCGCAGACCCTCCCGGCCGACACCGACCACGTGAATAACCTGCTCCAGCGCCTCGCCCTCCTCCAGTCCACGCCCCACCTCGGCAAGGATGGAAAACCCGAGTCCGGTTTCCTGAGCGACGCGCCCTCCGGCGCCGACCTTGAAAACTGGGGCTTCAACCTCCCCGCCCGCAAAATCACCCTCACCCTCGCGACCGCCTCCGCCGGGGCCGTCGCCGCCACACCCGCGCAGATCACGCTGCTGCTCGCCATCAGCGGCAGCTCCACCGGCTTCGTGCAAGCCCGCGAGGAAGGAAAGTCCTTCGTTTACGCCGTGCCCGGCGACACCCTCAACGAACTCCCCGTCGCCCCGCGCCTCTACCGCGAGCGCACCCTGCGCACCCTCCCCGAAGGCGCCCAGATCACCGGGCTCAGTCTCACGGCGACGGACAACACCGCCCCCGTTTACGCCCGCCAGCTCGCCCCTGGCGAGACGTGGGCCACCGCCCTCGCCGCCGAACCCGCCGACCGCCGCGCCGCCCTCGCCAGTCTCCTTTCCCAACTGCGCACCCTGCGCGCCAAGCAATTCGTAAGCGACACCTTCACGCCGACCACGCTCGTGGACGGCCAGCCCAAACCGTGGCAATACAAACTCGAGGCCACCCTCGCCCTTGGCGGCGCCACCGGCGGGCAAACCGCCACCAGCACGCTCATGCTAAGCGAACGCCTCGGCGGCGGCACCCAGCTCGCAGGCTCCCAGGAGTTCAACACCGTCTTCGAGGTCGAGCAAACGCTGCTCGACGCCCTCTGGTCGCTCACCTACGGCCCGCGCGATCCCGGCGAACCCGCCGCCCCGAAACCCGCACCCGCTGCTGCGACCGCTCCCTGACGACGACCCGCGGGCCGCGTTCACATGAAACTCCTCCGCTCCACCTGGCACGCAAGCCTCTGGTGCACCCGCAAGGGCTGCCTCGCGGCGTTGTGGTGCCTTTGGCTGCTGATGCTCGCGACGGCCGGCCTGCAGTTCTACGTGATCCGCGCCCATGAGTTGTCCCTGCCCGGCCCCGTCCGCCGTCTCATCGAACACCGCCTCGCGGAAAAAGGCTTCGAACTCACCTTCGCCCGCGCCACCTTCGATTTTTCCGGCCGCATCCTGCTGGAAAAAGTCGCCCTCGGTCCGTCATCCACGCCCAACCCGCTGGTCACCGCCCGCTCCGTTTACCTGAAGCTGACACCGTGGGAACTCGCGTTGCGCCATCTCGACGTGCAGTCGGTCAGCGCCTCTGGCGTAGAACTCCACCTGCCCGCGTCGCTCTCCGCTTCCGGCAAAGACGAGACACTCGCGCGCGACCTCGATTTCACTCTTATCCCGCAAGGCCGCCTGATTCAAATCAACCACCTCACCGGCCGCGTCGCTGGTCTCTCCGTAAGCGCCAGCGGCTCCCTGCGACTCCCATCCGACCAAGAAACGTCCTCCCCGGCCGCATCCCTCGACAAATTCGTGGCCGCCTACCTGCGGCTCGGCGGCCAGGCCCCCGCCTACATCGACCGGCTCTCCGCGTTGGAAGCGCCTTCGTTGGACGTCGAGCTCGTCCCGGCGGACAACCTCATCGCCATCGTGCGCGCTACACTCCGCGCCGACCGCTTGAATCTTTCCGGTGTGCCCCAGATGCGGGACACGACCACGGGGGCCTTGACGATGAACGCCGAGATACCCGTCGACGGAAAGTCCTCCTTGTCTGTTCACGGCGACGGGCGCATCGCATCGATCAACGTGCCCGACATCGGCTCGGCTCAGGACACACGCTTCAATCTGCTCGCCCGGCAAACCCACGACGACGCCCCTTTCTCGCTGCGTGGGCGCATCGACCTGCAACTCGCCTCCTTGCGTGCGCACGACATCGATATCGGCCCGACGAGCGCGCTGCTCACGCAACCCAAGGACGGCGCGGTGACGGCCGACCTGTCCACCACGCTCGCCGGTTCCCCTTGGCGGGTTGCCACGCGACTTGATTTGAAAAATGGCGCTGGCCGCGCCGAACTGGACGGATGGGTCGATGGCGCGCTGCTGGGCCTCGCCGGCGGTTTCGCCAAGCAGGATCTCGCCGCGTTGCTCGGGCCGGCGGTGCCCGCCGCGCTGCACGCCTCGGCGGATTTTCTTCCCGGCTGGAAACTGCGCCGGGCCGAAGGCCGCCTGCACAGCGGCCCGGTGCGCGTCGGCGCTGTTCACCTAGACGAGACCGGCACCGAGTTCACGTATGACGAAGACGGCCGCGTGCTCTGCGACAATCTCGTGCTGCGCCAAGGCGAGAGCCTCGCCCATGGCCTCTACGAAATGAATGCTAAGACCATGGACTTCCGTTTTCTGCTCACGGGCGGACTCCGGCCCGACGGCATCGCCGGCTGGTTCCACGACTGGTGGACGCATTTCTGGAACGATTTCGATTTCTCCAAATCCGTGCCGCAGGCCGACGTGGATGTCGCCGGCCGCTGGGGGAACCTGGAGGCGACCCGCGTCTTTGTGCAGGCAGAAGGCGGCGCCACCGGTCTGCGCGGCGCCCCGTTTGACAAGGTGAGCACGCGGCTCTTTGTGCGTCCGCAGTGGGACGACGTCCTTCATTTCAAGGTCGTGCAGGGCGCGCAGGAAGCCGCCGGGACGTTCACGCGCCTCAGCAATCTCGATAAAAACACCTGGAGCCGCATGGATTTCTCCGTCGATTCCAGCCTACCCCTTGCAACGATGGAGCAGCTTTTCGGCAAGGACGCATCGGAGATGTTCGCCCCTTACCGCTTCGCCAACGCACCACAGCTCAAGCTGACGGGTTATGCCGAAAGCCCGGCCTCGCCCGGCGGCGCCCATCAAAACATCGCCATCGGCCTCACCTCGACCGGCGCGTTTGCCTTCCACGGTTTCCCAGTTGAGGACCTCGTTTTCACCGGCCGCCTGCAGGACGGCATCGTGGATTTGCCCGCGCTTTCGCTTGGTTTTGCCAACGGTCGCGTCACCGGCTCCGCCAAAGTCTCGGGCGGAAATAAAGACCGCCGCGTGTCCTTCAACGCCACCATGGCCAACGCCGGCCTCGGCGCGGCCATCCGCGCGATCAATCTCACGGCGGAGGCCAAACCCAAACCCGGCGAAAAAACTATTGGCCAGCGCCTCGAAAACGGCCGCCTGAACTTTACGCTCAACGCCGAAGGCCCCTACGGCGATTTCTACGGTTTCACCGGCCAGGGAAGCGCCGAGATCACCGGCGCCGACCTCGGCCAGATCAACCTGTTTGGCGTCCTCTCCGAGCTTCTGCGCAAAACCATCGTCCTCAATTTCAGCAGCTTCTCCCTCGACACGCTTAACACCCAGTTCGTCGTTGAAGGACCCCGCGTCAAATTCGGCGTCATGAAAATCAGCGGCCCGACCGCCGCCATCGACGCCAAGGGTGACTACGGCCTTCAGGACCACCGGCTCGATTTTAAGGCGAAGATTTTCCCCTTCGACGAAAACAAATCCCTCGTCTTCAGCCCCGTGAAGCTCGTGCTCAGCCCGTTTTCAAACGCCCTGGAGGTGAAACTGCAGGGCACCCTGGCCAAGCCCGACTGGGTTTTCACCTACGGCCCCACCAGTCTTCTGCGCAGTCTGATCGGAAACCCCACTCCGCCCGTTGACACCGTGAGTCCGTAAACGGGCCGGGCCGGATTCGTTTCGGTCCCGAGGAATCCGCGCGGACCACGTAAATCCCATTGCGCGGCGTGCGAGACCCCGCTTAGGGTAAAACACCCAGAAATGATCCGCCCCGTGCATTCACCCCGCATGTCTTGGACCCAACGCACCGTCGTTGCTCTCGCGGCGGTGAGCATCGCTCTCGCGGTGCTGGGCCTGTTCAACGTCCTCAACCCGCTCGACATTGCGTCCACGGGACAGAGCGAACCAGAAACTTGGTTTTATTCCGCAATCTTCGGTTTCGGCATTCTCGGCGCGGTGATCATCGCGGTGGAACGGGGCTTTCGTCAGGCCGCATGGCTCGCGACGATCGTCACCCTGCTCGGGGTCATCCCGCTGATTCTCGCCCCACTAGAGTTGGGCCAAGACGTTGAATCATGGATCGCATCCTTATTTTCCACGACCCCGGTTTCCGGCGGCAAACCGATGCCCCTCTTGGTCGCCCTGTCCCTGGTGTTTTCCGGCGCCGTGGTCACCTGGCTCGTCATACCGCGCGCACAACCCGGTCGCATCCTCGCCTTTGCCCTGCTCGGTTCGCTGCTGGGCGCGACCGCCATCGTCATCCTGCTTGGCCATGACCTGCAAATGCCCGTGGCCTATCGCTGGGGTTCCGAGACCAGCCTGCCCCCGAGCGTTGCCCTGCTGCTGCTCTTCACCGGCCTCACCCTGCTCATGATCGCCGGGCGCAAACACCACGCCCTGCAAACCGGCGCTCCCAATTGGCTGCCGGTGCCCGTGGTGGCCATATGCGGTTTGCTCACGCTGGTTTTCTGGGCCGGCCTGCGCGAACGCGAGACGGCCTACCTCAGCACCACCGGCCAGATCGCCATCAACAGTTTCGCGAGCGCCATCAGCCTGGAGTTTGAGCGGCAGTGCGCCGCACTCGAACGCATCGGCCGCCGCTGGGCCAACGACAACGAGTCGCCCATGTGGGAGGCCGACGCCGCCACCTGGATGATCGACGCCCCCGGCGCACGCTCCCTCGCCCGCATCGCCCCCGACGGCATGACCCAGTGGTATTGGCCGACGGCGGGCAACGAGGCGTTGATCGGCCTCAACCAGTTCAGCCAGCCGGACCGTCTTCACGCCCTCGAAATTGCGACCCACGACGGCGCGCCCGCAGTCTCCAGCTCGCTCGTGATGCCCGGCCGCGGCCTGGGTTTTGCCATTTACGCGCCCATCTACCGCGCCCGCACCCAGGTCGCGTTCATCGGCGCCGAGTTCAGCTACCAGCAGTTCTTAGCGACCATCGACCAGCGCACGAAGATCACCCTGCACCACCACTGCCAGATCTTCATCGGCGAAAAAATCCTTTACGATTCCATCCCCAGCATCGAAAGCGCCGCCAACAATCCCCTCGCGCTGGCCTCGGTGTTCACGCTGGAAAACCGCCGCATCCGCATCGTCATGGCCCCCACGGCGGATTTCCTCCGCCAAAACCAACGCTCCCTCCCCGAGATATCCCTCGCCGCCGGCCTTGGTATCACCCTCCTGCTCGGCCTGAGCATCCACCTCGCCCGCACCGCCCGCGCCGGCCTCGCCTCCGCCGAACTCTCCAACCGCCGCCTTCGCTCCGAAAACGAGGAACGCCAGCGCGTCGAGACCATGTTGAAGGTCTCCGACGAACGCCTCCGCATCGCCCTCGACGCCACCTCCATCAGCATCTTCGAGTGGAAGCTCGCCACCAACGAACTCCAGCACAGCGCGGGCCTTTCGCTCATGCTGGGCCGTCCGCCCGCAGACACGGTCTCCACCCCCGAAGCCTGGCAGGCGCTCGTGCATCCCGACGATCTTCAGGACTACCGCGCATCGCTGGCCCGCCAGCTCGACGGCACCCAGGACTTCATCGATCCCGAATACCGCATGCGCACCGCCACCGGCGCTTGGCGCTGGTTCTACGCCCGCTCGAAAACCGTCGCCTACGACTTGACCGGCAAACCCTCGCGCATCGTCGGCACCCTCCAAGACATCACCGCCCGCAAACAGTCCGAACAAGCCCTCCGCCAGAGCCAGGCCGCCGCCCGCAAACTCTCCCTCGTGGCCAGCCGCACCGACAACCTCGTGCTCATCGGCGCGTCCGACGGCACCACCGAGTGGATCAACGAATCCTTCGAGCGCCTGATGGAATACGGCCTCAAGGAAATCATCGGCAAAAAACCCCTCGAACTCATGGCCGGCACCGCGACCAACCGCGACACGCTCCGCCTCATCAAAAACGCCATCGCCCAAGGCGAAGTCCTCTCCACCGAGGTCGTCAATTACTCCAAGTCGGGGCGCAAATTCCACCTCCAGCTCGAGATCCAGCCTGTGCGCAACGAACACGGCGTCCTCGAAAACTTCATCGCCGTCGGGACCGACATTACCGCGCGCGTCGAGACCGAAACCGCCCTCGGCCGCGCCAAGGCCGAGGCCGACAACGCCTCCCGCACCAAGAGCGAGTTCCTCGCCTCTATGTCCCACGAGATCCGCACGCCCATGAACGGCGTCATCGGCATGACGAGCCTCCTCCTCGACACCCCGCTCACGCACGAGCAGCGCGACTCCGTCAGCACCATCCGCACCAGCGGCGAGGCCCTCCTCTCCATCATCAACGACATCCTCGATTTCTCGAAGATCGAATCCGGCAAGCTCGACATCGAGCACCAGCCGTTTGAGCTCGTCAGCTCCATCGAGGAGACTTTCGACCTGTTCGCCGTGCAGGCCTCCACCCGCAAAATAGAACTTGTTTACGACATCGACCCCGCCGTGCCCCTCATGTTGATCGGCGACGCCAACCGGCTTCGTCAGATCCTCACCAACCTGGTCAACAACGCCATCAAGTTCACGCCGAGCGGCAGCGTATCCATCGAGGTTTCCCTAGACGTTGACATCGATCCCACCCAACTCCGCCCCAAACACCGCATGATTTCCATCGCGGTGCGCGACACCGGCATCGGCATCCCCGCCGACCGCATCGACCGCCTGTTCAAGCCCTTCTCCCAAGTCGATTCCTCCATCACCCGCAAATACGGCGGCACCGGCCTCGGCCTAGTCATATGCCAGCGCCTCTGCGCCCTGATGGGAGGCACTATGTGCGTGCAAAGCGAAGTCGGCTGCGGCTCCACCTTCATCGCCTCGCTGCAAGTCGAAGCCGCCGTAGGCGGCGCCCCGACGCCGCAAACTCTGCCCGAGGCCCTGCGCCAAGGACCTGTGGTTTGCGCCGATGACAACCCCATCTCCCTCCGCCGACTCACGACATTCTTCCACCATTTCGGCCTTAAAACCCTCACGGCCGTCTCGACCGACGCCCTCATGGAGATTTTGAAAAGCCCGGCCGCCCCGACCGCCGTCATCCTCGACCTCGATTTCGGCCCCGCCACCGACGGCACACTCGCGCAGACTCTCCTCGTCAGCCGCAAGATTCCCGTCCTCGGGCTTCTCCCCTCCGCCCAATTCCCTCTTCCCGAATGGACGGTTCAAACGCCATTCACCTCGGCCAGCAAACCCTTGCGCACTTTCGCCCTCGCCAGAGCGCTTAACTCACTTTTTGCCACCCCCAGCGCGGCAACCCCCGCAGGAAAGGAAGCCGATCATCTCAACCTCGCTAAAGAATTCCCCCTCACCGTGCTCCTCGCCGAGGACAACCCCGTCAACCAAAAGGTCGCCCTACGCTTCCTCGAACGTCTCGGCTACAAGGCCGACGCCGTGGCCAACGGACTCGAAGCCGTCAAGGCCGTCACCGAGCGCTCCTATCAACTCGTTTTCATGGACCTCCAGATGCCGGAACTCGACGGCGTGGAAGCGACCATCCGCATCCGCCGCACGCTGCCCGCCAGCCGGCAGCCCTGCATCGTTGCCCTCACCGCCAACGCCATGCCCAGCGACCGCGACCGCTGCCTCGAAATCGGCATGAACGGCTTCATCACCAAACCCGTGAAACTCTTCGAAATCGCCGACTTCATCCGCCGCCATTTCGGTTCTAAGCCTAGCAGCAACGCCTGACACGCCAAGCGTTCACCGCATGTCGCGCCGCCTGCATGTTTTTCTTCTCGGCCTGTGCATCGCATCGTTTGCCCAAGGGGCCGCGCCCCAGCCAAGCCTCCCCGCCGGCAACCCCTACGCCGCCGCCTTCACCGCGCTGGCCCGCCTCACCCCCGCCGACAAAGAAGCCCTCATCGACGGCAAACCCGCGTCCCCCGCCGCCGCCCCCGTCGTGGCCGAGATCAACCGCGCCCTCGCCGCCGGTCGCCGGGCGACCTCGGTCGATTGGGGCTTAGATTACGATCACGCCAACTTCAGCTCTTCCTTTAAGAACATCACCGAATCCCGCATCCTCGCCAAAATCGCTCTGGCGCAGGCCGACAAATTGCCTGCTGCAGCTTTTATTGATCGCAGCATCGATATTTTTGCGCTTGCCGGACAAGTCGGCAGAGATGCGCCCTTGATCAACTTTTTGACGCAAATAGCCATTCAAGGACTGACCGACAAATTTCTGGAGAAAAGCCTTTCCAAGCTGTCGCCACAAGACGCCCGAAGACTCCTCACGGGCCTCGATTCACTTCCTGCAGGCGGGAACCTTGGCACCACGCTTGCAGTCGAAAAGATGATTTTTATCGACCGCCTTGCGGAAGAAATCCGTCAGGTAATCGAAAAACTCGGCGACGCCAACGCGCACTCAACAAGCTTCGCGTCCCGGCTACGCCTTGCCGGTATTCTCACCGACGGCACCACCACCTCGGTCGGGCTTGAGCAGGAAACCGATTCCTTCTGGCTCAAGCCCAGTGAAAACAAACGCGGCATCACTTTGCTCAACGTCAACCGGGAACGCGACGAAGCCCTTCTCACCTGCAACGGCCAGATCGCCCGCATCAAGCTGTCTTCGCGAAAAATCACCGGAGTCGATTTCTCCCGTTTCGACGAGGTCGTAAAATCTCTGCCCGGCGACACCATGTTGAGCGCAATGCTGGCGGGAGCGGAGATAGGATCGGGCGAACTTGCCATCCGCAACATCGAGCAATTCATCCGGGAAATCGGTGATCTCTACGCCGAAGCCATCACCCACCCAGAAAATTTCTCTGATGAATCGGCCTACAAGACCCGTCTCCAAAAATTGAGCCCGACGACGCAAAATTTGGCGCTCAGCATTCCCAATCTAATAAAAAAGGATCAAACGTCTCGCGACCTTGACGCCAAACTGCGCGCCGCCCTCTCCGCTATCGCCACCGCTCCGGCTCAACCCTGAACCAGGTTCACCTTTTCCAGCGGGTCGTTCTCC
>JANXRL010000027.1 GCA_025352985.1 Verrucomicrobiota bacterium | reverse complement strand
TTGGGCGTGTCATCCATGCCGCTGCCCAGATCGGTGTTCCAATAGAGGCGGTGCGGTGTCCCGACGGAGCGGCGGCCTTGAGCCTGCCAGTCCTTCGGATCCGCCTCGGGATCGCCGTCGCGGTTGAGGAATTCGACGTATTTTTCCAGCACGGGCAGGACCAGCGCGAAGCGGGACTTGTCACCGGTGACTTTGAATGACTCGCACTCGGCCCAGGCAAACAGAGGCGGGTTTATCGTATTCTTCCAGCCCGCCGGGTCTTTGTAGCCGCCTTGGTGGCCATAGGTGGCGATGCGGGGTTTTCCATCGATTTCCCGGCACATGAATCCGCTGCGAAGCTGGCGGGCGTAAAAGTTGTCCAGCGAATGAATCAGCGGAAACTGGAAATGCGCATACCGCGCAAACATCATCATGAAACAGGTGTCCCACTGGTAGGTGTAGCCCGTGACCTTGCCAAAAGCGGCGTCGATATACGTCGAAACGAGCAGGCTGGACGCCGGCGGCTGTTGGATTTTTTTGAAACCGATCTCCCAGCACCGCCAATACATCCGCACCCAGTCCGGCTGGGCGTCGAGCACCGGTTCTGGCAACTGGTCTTTGATGGCCTCAAACGTGGGGATTGGTGAAACCTTGTCTCCCTTGCTCTTAAAATAAACGCCGAACTCGGGTGTCGGCAGGGGTTCGCTCGGTGGCGGCGACTGCAACGGCGGCGGCGACTGCGGGGCGGGTTCGGCTGCCACGGCGAACGGCTGGGAGACAATGGTGAACAGAAGCGCAAGAGCCAAGGCGGGGTAGTGCATGGGGGAATTATAGGGCAGGTTTGCTGGGTTATCTGTTCAGTTTGATTTTGAACACGACGGCATGCTGGCTGGGCCACTCCTTCACAGGCTGGATGGTCAGGCCCTCCCACTCCGATTTGAACTGGATTTTCTCCTTGCTCCCAAGCAGTTCGATGGAGGCGAAACCCGCCCCTAGGCGACCGAGAGACTTGATTTGCAGCGGGCCTTGCGGGACTCCGCAGACGATGGCGTAGAGCACATCGCCCTTGGTGGTGAAGCGCACGTCCTGCCAGGTAAGCGGGGCTTTCAGTTCGTTCATGTAGCGGGCTTCCGGGCGCTGGGTCGGGCCTTCGCCGAAGACCAGCCACGGGCGGGTGCCGAAAATGGCCTCGCCGTTGACGGGCATCCACTTGGCCAGCTCGTCCAGCACCACCTCGGATTCGGGAAACAAACTGCCGTCACCGCGCTGCGGAAGATTCAACAAGAAATTGCCGTTCTTGCTTACCACATCCGCCAGCGTGTGAATGACCGTCGCGGCGTCCTTGGTCGTGGAAGCCGGGTCCACATGCGGCCCGCCGAGGAAAAACCAGCCGCCGAGAGAGCTCTCCGCCTGCCACGGGCGGGGTATGATCATGATGGCCGCACCACGCTCGAAATCAGGCACGAAAACGCCGGATTTCACGTTGACCACCGCTTCGACGCTGCCGCCGTGGTTTTTCGCGTTGTCCGCAATGTAATGGGCAATCAATTTATCGCCATACGGGCGGTGCGGAACGCCGCCATCAAAGTAGAGCAAATCCGGATGATATTTGTCCACTAGATCGGTGTGCCGCTTGAGCCAGAGTTCTTTCCAGGCGGTGGGTGGCGAGTCTTTGGGGCCGGTGGGGTGGTTGTAAAGTTCCTGCGGGTCAAGACCGTCCCACCACTGGCCTTTGCCGTCGGCTTTGGTCAGGCGTCCGTCGTAGGGCACACCGGCCAAGGGGCCGCTCTTGTCGGCCCCTTGCGCGCCAAACATATAGTTCCAACCGCGTTCATCGGCATGGCTGGATACGCCGAAGCGCAGACCGGCTTTCACCGTCGCCTCCCGCCACAGACCAACGATGTCTTTGTGCGGACCGACACGAACAGAATTCCACTCGTGCCATTTCGAATCCCAATTGTCGAAATTATCATGATGGGTCGCTAGCGCGACGAAGTATTTTGCGCCCGCCGCCTTGTATTTCGCCATGAGCGCGTCGGGATCGAATTTTTCAGCCTTCCACGAGTTGATCACGTCTTTGTAGCCAAACTTGGACGGATGCCCGTAGTGGTCCAGGTGCCACTGATAATCGGGAGAGTCCTGCACATAAAGACTATGGGCGTAACCGTTAAAAATTCCGGGCACCGACTGAGGTCCCCAGTGCGACCAGATGCCGAATTTCGCGTCGCGGAACCATTCGGGACATTGGTAGTTGTCTATCGCTGCTTTTTCCGCGTCAGAAACGACGGGCGGCGAGGTCTGAGCGGAAACGGGCAGGTAAGAGCAGGCGAGCGCGGAAGCGAGGAGGGCGATTCTAAGCAGGAGTTTAGTCATGGGAATTGAGAAATTCAGCGAGCGAAATTCGGCGAGGCGAAGGTGGTTGCAAGGGGGGAGTTTCCTATCATTAAAGGCTATCGTCCAGACAACGTTACCGTTTCACCGGGGTTGGTTTTAAAGACAAGGAGCGGGCCTTCGAGGGTGCGGGCGGTGGCTCGGCTGGAACTCACGTTCACGGATTGTCCGGGCCAGGGATTGACCAGCCGGCATTCTTCACCCGCCTGGCTGAGGATTTGAACATAACCCACGCGGCCTTCATGGACGGCGCTCGAAACGAGGAATCCGCCACAGGCGTTCAGGTTTCCAAACGCGGCGTTCTGATTCATCGGCCAGTTGGCGAAGACATGAAGGTTGGCCTGGTAGCTTTGCGCAAACATGCTCGCGAGGGTGGCCGGTGTGACCGCAAAATTTTCCGTGCCGCCCCCGCCTGCGTGGATGATGAAATTCGGGTAGGCGTAACGGGCGATCAGTTCATGCAGGTTCTCAAGAATCTCGCCCGGGTCATAACCGGCGCAGGCCGCACCCGGATAGAAGGAGCATTGGTTGTTAAAATCATACCATTGTGCCGCAAGCGTGAGGGTGTTGAGGGCGGCCGTCTTTTCCGCCTCGGAGCTTTCCATGCCAATGGCCCATCCCGGATAAATGCACTGGCAGGAGCTCATTCCCGGGCCGCTCGCCCGCTGTTCCCGTTTACGGTAGAGGTGAACCATCGGGTAGGGAAACCCATAGCCGGACTCCGCATTGCGGATGACCATGCGGTCTTTCACCAGGTCCGCGCCCAGGATGTCGGCTAGCGTCAAGCGGGGATCAACGGGCTGACCCTTCGGAGTCAGCGGCTTGAGGGTTGTCTCGAGGTGATCGATGGAGGCCGCCGGAACGATGGGGAGCGGGCTGAGCCTTTGCAAAATATCCGTCCAGAGCGGCACACGGTCTTGGTCAACATCCAGCTTCTGGCCGATATCGATCAAGTGGTCGTAAAGCACGCGGAGAAAGGCCAGACTGGTGGCGGGATTATCGCTCTCCTTCCACTCTGCGGCATTATCTTTGAGGTCAACGTAGCGTCCGTCCTTGAGAACCAGGTAATGATCCCAGTAGTCGGCCGTGCCTATGAGGAACGGATAGATTTTTTTGGCGTAATCGAGATCGTGCGTGTAGCGCCAGCGCATGAGGCAGTTGATGCTGGCGAACAAAGCCTGGCATTTTTGCCCATGCGTGGACGCCCCGTCATTATTCCAACCCGGCAGGGGGATAAGATGCGTCGGATACTGGAGGCCTGACTGGCCGTTCTTTTTCGCTATGGCCCGGCCGCGTGGCATGTAATCCAGCAGCGGTTTTTCATAATTCTCCGTCAGTTCCAAATGATTGCAGGCATACGCGCCCCAGAACGGCGCCTCGTAGTTGTAGTTGAGCGTGTAGTCGCCATTCCAATGTGGTGCGGGGACGGTGACAAAATTCCCCCAAAGGCCCGGCGGCGGACACTCCGGCCGGCTGCAGCAGGCCAGCAGATACAAGGAGGCATACCAACTGTCCTGAATCGTTTTGTCCGGTATCTCGACATACGATTTCGCCCAGAAATCCTGCCAGTGGCGGGCATGCGTCTGGGCAAGATCAGCGAGACGGGCCGCATCCAGTCGCCCGACCAATTGAGCGGCGGCGTTTTCAAAATCAGGGTCGTTGCGGTCAGTCACCAGCGCCACCGCGAGAGTCGCCTGCGCGCCTGGATCAAGCGTGAAGCCAAGCCCTTCCTCGGTGCGGCTGGCGGCTATTCCCACGACCCGCTGAACCACCAGTCCGCGCGGACTGCAACCCTCGTAGGGAAGCCGTTTATCCCCGAAATGGATGCTGTAGTAATCCGCTCCCATGACCTGGTCGTAGCCGGGAAAATCGCGGGTTTCGCCGATTGGCTGATCATTCAGGGTAAGCGTCATCGTCGTCCCGTCGTAACGGGCGGCGAGGTGGCTCCATTGATGCGGCGGCAAGGCGGAAGAGGCCGTGAGCGAGGTGCGGTTGAGCGTTATCTGGGGCTTACCGTCGGCCAGGCAAAGACGGAGGCCATGGGACCGCGGCTGGTTCGGACTGACGCACGCGGTGACAAGATTGGTCTGACCGGACGCGATCAAATCAGGATTTACCCAAACGGATAGCGTCCAGGTTTTTTGTGGGAGAAGGAACGCTCCCAGCCAGAGATCGTCCGCCGGATTTCCACTGAAAACGGCGCTGGCTCCATGTTCTGCTCCGGCACGGATATGGACAGCGCCTGCGGTTTTAGCTCCGGCCTCCGGCGTCCAGCGATAAAATGGCTGGGGAATCCCCGGACCATCCAGAAGCGCCAGGTCAGAGTCCGGCAGGGATTGACCGTATATCCGCAAATCCGCGAGTTCGCCGGCGAAGGCGTGCTCAGCATTTGCATCGGTGCCGGGCTTGTCGTTGCTCGGGGGATACAGGCGATTCCCCAGTTCGAGATCGAGTAGATCCGGCGAGACGCGGAGCGAAGTGGTGTCACCGGAACCCAGGCGACTGGTGACATTTCCGGGAGTGCCGAGAGAGTCCAGCAACTGGCTCGTGATGGTAAGTGGCTGCGTCCCGCCGTTTTTGAGTTCAATCACCAGCAGGTTCGCATCGCTTGCCACCCAGGAGCTGAGGGAAAGTTGAGCCCCTCGCGGCCCGGAAAATTCCCCTGCGATCCGTGCCGGGCCGACCTCCTGACGGAGCTTGTAAGCAGATGCGTCAGCCAGCTCGGGAATGTTCAGGTTCAGCGAACCCGCCGACGACATCGCGCCCTTGAGCACACCAAAGAAATCCGACTTCCCCAGATAAAACCTGAGGTGATCCGATTTGCCTCCGACAACGACGCCGAGGTCCCCGTTGCCCAGGACGGGGGCATTCGGCATTTTGCCTTGGTCGAGGTTTGTCGGGGGACGCTCGTAAACCCCGACGACTCCGCGCACAAGCGCGTGCGCCTGCGTGCGAACCTCCGGGACTTCCACCGATTCCGCTGCACGCAAGGAACCCGCGTTCCAGACAAGCAGTAGGCAGAACAGGAAGCGGGGTATCATCATTCCGGAAGGGCTTAGGACGCGGCGGACGAAAGGAGTTTGAAGCTATGCCCAACAGTCTTGTTACGGCGTCTTCTCTCCGCTCATGGATGCTTGAAAAACGTCGAGACACGTTTTGCGCCAAATCTTCGCATTGGCTGACTGTTCTTTTAACTTATTGCTAACCACCAAGAATCGCTGGGCGTCGATTTTACTTTCCAGAGACTGCCAGGTCGCCTCCATTTTTTCGCAATCTGAAACGCCCAGATCGTATCGCCGCTGCAGTTCCTCCCAAACCGTATGCCCGTTCGACATCTGGAAATTCCATGGGACATGATGAAACCACAAGAGATATTGGTCCGGGCAAGTTTTCACGTTTTCCCATTGGTCGCAGAGAGGCGCATGATACTCCGCAACAGCGTTACTTCCTTTTGACGAGCGATCAAAACCAATACCGTCCGGCCCCGCTCGGTGATAGTATTGCGGCGTCACACTCGAGCCGTTTCCGGCATTAAGCCCGGGTTGAGGCCCGTAGTGATTTCCGGTGACCATAATGTGAGCCAATCCCAGGGGGACCATGTAATTCACACAGGTTTCCCTGGAAGAGCACATGAGTTCACGAATAGTCCGGACGGTTTGCGGATCGTGAGTCCAAGTGCAACGAATCCATTCCTCCGCGATTTGCTCTGATGTCAGATCGTGATCCCATGCAAGGCGTCCGAACGCATACCAGTTTGCTTGGTCGAACGGATGTCCGCACCAGTTCGGCCCGTTTCCCACGTTGGCCACGCCCGCGATCACGCTCGTGCGGTGTTTGTCCAGAGTGCCGTCGATGACTTTGGCAACGGTGGAGCCAGTCCCGTTGGCAAAGGTGTCGGAGTCCAATACTTCCTTCCACATGGGCGCGAGATAAACCAGGTGCTTCGACTGCCCCAGGTATTCCTTGGTGATCTGGAGCTCCATTCCCAACAGAGTCTTTGGCATGGCTCCGAAAAGAGGGTGGAAAGGTTCACGCGGTTGAAAGTCGATGGGACCGTTCTTCACTTGAACGACCACGTTCTCGAGGAACTGCCCATCCAGCGGAGCGAATTCCTTGTAAGCGCATTTAGCACGGTCTTTGTCGATTTTCATGTCGTAAACAAAAGCCCTCCACATCACCAATCCGCCGTGTGGAGCCAAAATCTTTCCGAGCATGTTTGCTCCGTCCGCATGGGTCGCTTTATAGGTCTGAGGCCCAGGCTGACCCTCTGAACTGGCCTTGATCAAGAAGCCCCCGAAATCTGGAATAAGGTTATAAATCTCGTTCGTTTTCTTTTCCCACCAAGCGATCACTTCAGGGTCCCGCGGATCGGCTGTTTTCAGGCCGCCAAGCGCCATTGGCGCGTTAAATCGAGCGGTCAGCATGACTCGAATGCCGTAGGGGCGAAACACATCCGCCAGAGCCGCAGTCTTGACGAGGTAGTCTTGCGTCAGGCTTTCCACTTGGGAGTTAACGTTGTTCAAAACAGTTCCATTGATCCCTACAGAGGCGCAGGCGCGCGCGTAATCGCGATAGCGCGAGTTCGTCTTCGGCAACTCCTGCCAATTCCACAGCGACCTCCCCGCGTAGCCCCTTTCCACAGAGCCATTGATATTATCCCAATGGTTTAGATAGCGGTGGGCGATCTTTGGAACCGAGACTGTTTTGAGATTAGAGATGTCGTCCGAAGCCTGCATTCGTCGGAGCAGATCAAACGTGCCGTATAGAAGAGAGACCGCAGAATTACCTCCGGCCACAAGGTATTGATGCTCTCCTTGGCGCACGGTTTGGAGCACATACCCTTCCTCTCCTAGCTTCGAGAAATCCGGAAGGGATGCAGTCAGGCCCGCCGCGGTTAGAGACTCCTTCGTCCCTATCACCAACCCATTGCCGCTCGGGCAGGCCGAACCCACGGAAATTTCTTTCCCTAAGATTGCGGACAAAGCTACCTTCAACTCGGCACGGACGGCGTCCACACTGGGTCCTGAACCCAGGACGGCGACATCCCCAACTGCGCCCTGATATTGAGCAAGCCGGCTCAAGTTCTCCTCCTTTCGGTAGCGCAACCAAAGTTCACTGCCATCCTCTGCCAGCACCAAATTAAGCGGAAAAATGAGAAGCGTTAGAAAAACAAAGAAGGTTTTGGGGGACATGGGGTGCGTTGTAGTTAGTATGGGAAGTCTTGGGTTGAAATAAGTATCTAAAATCGCCGTCGCGTCGTCTAGTGATGCGGGTCGCCTCGATAGGGTGGCCGTGGACCGGGCGCGACGGCGATCGCGGCGTCTGCGGCGTCGAACTCACCTTGGGTGCCCCAAGCGCTCGGCTGCGGCCCCATCACAAATTTCAATTCGCCACCCGCGACGATGTCCGCGTGGTGGATGCTCGGCTCGTCGAGCGGGCGGCCGTTGAGCGTGGCGCGCTGCACGAAGAGATTTTTCGGCCCGGAGTTTTCGGCCACGATGGCGAAAGTTTTGCCGTTGTTGAGGTGAAACTCGACTTTCGGCACGCGCGAGCCGTGGAGGAAGTAAACGTCTTGCCCGGCGACCGGAAAGAATCCGGCGGTGAGGAAGACATAGAGCGAACTCATCGCGCCGCCGTCGTCGTCGCCCGGCAGGTTGAGGCCGTTAAATTCACCGCGCAATTCGTCCGCCCAATACGATGCCAGATACGGCCGGCCGATGCGGGAGAACAGCCACGGCGACATGAACGCGGGCTCGTTGCCGAAATTGATGTAGCCTTGGCGAAAGGCGTGGGTCAGCCGCTTGGTGAAGGTCTCGCGCCCGCCCATCTTCTCGATGAGGCCCGGGAGATCGTGCGGGACGTTGAACGAGAACTCCCAGCAGATCGCCTCGTAGAAATCGGTGTTAAAGCCCCGCGTGGCGGGCGTGGTGGAAAAGCTTCCGTCGCGCGCGCGGCCGCGAAAAAAACCGCGATAGCCTTCGCTCTCCAGCGAATCGTCCCAGACGTTGAGCCAGTTTTTCGAGCGCGCGAGGTAGCGTTCGTAGTCGGCGGTGTGTCCGAGGCCCTTGGCGACCTGGGCGACGTTGAAATCGTTGTAAGCGAAGTCGACCGTCGCCGAACCCGAGTGGATGCGGTAGCTGTAGTCGGTCTTCTCATCGCTGGCCATCCATCCCTTCTCGCGGTAGTGTGCAGTGCGGCCGCGATCCGCCTGGTTTTTCAGGACGGCATACGCCTGCTCCCAGTCAACGCCGGGAATTTTCTTCGCGTAGGCGTCGGCGATCACGTTGTCCACCTCGTTGCCGCCCTGGCCGACCTTGAACGCTTTGCCCTGAATGAACGCCTCTGTCACGAACCCATCGGGTGCGGCGTGGTGCCGCGCAATGAAGGAGCCAATGTTGTCGCGCACGGCTTCCGGCTCGAGAATCGCCATGAGCGGGAAGAGCGATTTCCATGAGTCCCAGAGCGTGTAGTGATCATCCCAGAGCGGAGCCTTCGGATCGAAGCCGGGCAAATCGCCGGTGCGGTCGCGGGGCTGCACCATCGCGTGCCAGACAGCGGTCGTGAACTTGCGCGCCTCTTCGTCGCTCGCGCCCTCGATCGTCGCGACGCTCAACGCGCGGCGCCACGTTGCCGCCGCAGTGGTGCGCAGGCCATCGAAGTCCCACGCGGGAATCTCGGCATCGAGCCAGCGCTGCGCCTGTTCGACCGACGTGAACGACACGGCGATCTTCAGCATCACCGGCCGGCCGGCCTTGGTCTTGAAACGCAGGTAGGCGCCGAGTGACTGGCCGGCCGCTCCCGTGTGTTTCACCGAGGCGGATACGACGCCGGGCTGCACGGTCGCATTTATCCAGGTGCCGACGACGTCAGGCGTCGTGTCCACGCGCGCTGCGAAAAACAGACTATACGGCGCCGGGTTCCAGTTTCTGGAGAAGCGCCCGCCGCCGGTGATGAGGCCGGTCGCCGGATCGACTTTCACCGATCCATCGTCGAGGGCGATCTCGCCACGGATTTTGCGGGCGACGTCGAGGTTGATGTGCGCGTCGTCGCTGGCGGGAAAGGTGAAACGATAGAGCGCGCTGTGACGGGCGGGGACGATTTCCGCCCGAATATTGTCTCGCGTGAGCCGCACGCTGTAATCGTAGGCCTTGGCGACCTCGTCGGCTTTTGGCGACGCGTGATCCGTCTCCTTGATGGCGAGCCCGAGACGCGGTGTGATCAGAAAATTGCCATACGACGGATTGCCGCCGGTGCCCTGCGTGTGGAGCTGCGCGAAGCCGATGATCGGCTGGCCGCCCGCATAGCCGCTCGGCGTAGCCCCGAGCGTTTCCGGGCTTGGGTAGATCGACGCATGCGGCAGGCACGGGCCGGGCATGGTCGAGCCACGGCCCGCGGAACCGATCAACGGATCAACGAGGTCCTCGATGGGTGCGGATTGCGCCCTGGCCGATGGAAGTGAGGCAACGAGCAGGCAGACCAGGGCGAAAGGATGGCGCATGGGGTGGGTGGGGTGCGTTGCACGAACGCACCACCGTCGTTTCCTTTTTCGCGGACGGGAGCAAGCCCACGCAACGGTTGCAGAGAATTCATCGTGCCTATTCCCGTCAAACCACAGGGTGAAGGCGGCGAATGAATCTTGTTAATCAGTGACGGCAAATCGGAACGTGCCAGAATGAATTTCCAACAAAAACGGACCTCCCTAGCGGGGCTGGCTGGCGCCTTCCAATCGCCCTCTGCGGCCCGTTGACGAAATTACGCTTGCGCACAGGTTGAGCCGATTAACTAATCGCAGGTAATTCCGGGCGCTCATCCTCCGCGTATGCGGCCCGATTCATGCATTAATTAGGTCGATTTCACGACCCCTTTCCTTTTCGTTTCCATGGCCAAGATCATACCGTCACCACTCTATACATCTGAACAAGAACACGATGCCTGTGGCGTTGGGTTCATTGCCAAGCTGACCGGCGAACGTTCCTCGGACGTTCTCAACCGAGCGCTCACAGCCCTCAAAGCCTTGGCCCATCGCGGCGCCATCGATGCCGATGCGGTGACCGGTGACGGCGCGGGTCTGCTCACGCAGCTTCCCGTCGAGCTCTTCAAAGAGTATCTGGCCTCTAAAAAGCAGCCTCTTTTCCGCGACCAGGATCTCGGCGTCGGCATGATTTTCCTGCCCCGCGCCGACGAATACGCCCAGGCCCACGCCAAGAAAATCATCGAGGCCGCCGTCAAGGCCGAGGGTCTCGCCTGGCTCGGCTGGCGCGATGTCCCCACCGATTCCTCCTGTCTCGGCCGCAAGGCCCTTGAGACCCAGCCGCTCATCGTGCAGGCGCTCGTCGCCCGCAAGGAAGAGATCAGTGACGACGAGTTTGAGCGTAAACTCTTCCTCGCTCAGAACTCTGCCGAGCGCCAGGCCATCGAGGCCAAGATCGAGGGCTTCTACGTGTGCTCGTTCTCCTCGCGCACCATCGTTTACAAGGGCCTCCTCACGCCTTCGCAGCTCCGCAAGTATTTCGTCGATCTCAAGTCGCCCAAGTTCACCACCGCGTTCGCGATTTTCCACCAGCGCTACTCGACCAACACGTTTCCCACGTGGCACCTCGCGCATCCGTTCCGCATGATGGCGCATAACGGTGAGATCAACACCATCCGCGGCAACCGCAACCTCATGCGCGCCCGCGAAAACTCCCCCGCTCACGGCGTGTGGGGTGACCGTTTCGAGGATTTGAAGCCGCTCGTGCAGCCGTCCATGTCGGACTCGGCCACCTTCGACAACGCTCTCCAGCTTCTCACCCTCGGCGGACGCAACCCCCAGCACGCGACCATGATGATGATGCCGCCCGCCTGGGAAAAGGACAAGAAGCTGCCCTCCGAGACCAAGGCCTTCTTCCGCTACCACGCCTGCATGATGGAGCCGTGGGACGGCCCCGCCGCCGTCGTGTTCACCGACGGCCGCACCATCGGCGCCGCGCTCGATCGCAACGGCTTGCGCCCCGCCCGCTACAAAATTTTTGACGACGGCTACGTGATCCTCGCCTCCGAAGCCGGCCTCGTCCACGACTTCCCCGGCAAGGTCGTCGAAGCCGGCCGCCTCGGACCCGGCCGCATGATCGCCCTCGATCTGGTCGAGAAGAAGTTCTACCGCGACGAAGAGATCAAGGCCCGCTTCTCCGCCGATCCCCATTTCAAGCAGTGGTGCGAGGCCCACCTCGTCAATCTGCACAAGGCCGCCGCCGCGCCCGCCTCCGCCGAAACCACCGCGCCGTCGCTGGCCGCGCAACTTGCGTTCGGTTACGATAACGACGAACTCGAACTCGTGCTCACTCCTCTCGCCGAGGGCCTTGAGCCCACCGGTTCGATGGGCGACGACACCCCGCTCGCCGTCCTTTCGCGCCGTCCGCGCCTGCTCTATTCCTACTTCAAGCAGCTCTTTGCGCAGGTCACCAATCCTCCGATCGACTCCATTCGTGAAAAGGCGGTCATGTCGCTCACCATGTATCTCGGCGGACGCCTCGGCCTGTTCGAAGAATTCCCCGAGACCACCGGCTTCGTCGAACTCGATTCGCCCGTCCTCTTCGATCACGAAGTTGCCGCGCTCTTTGACGTTCCCTTCCTCAAGAACCGCGTTGTCCGCCTCAGCGCCCACTTCGATCCGTCCGCCGGCGCCGCCTCGCTCGAGGCTTCCCTCAAAGACCTCGTTGCTCGTGCTCAGGCCGCCGTCGAACAGAACAACGCCAAGGTCATCGTCATCTCCGACAAGGGCGCGACCGCCGACAAGGCCGCCATCCCGATGCTCATCGCCGTCGGTGCCGTCCACCAACACCTCGTCCGCGCCGGCCTGCGCCTCAAGTGCGATCTCGTTGCCGAAAGCGGCGAGGCTCGCGACGTCCACCACCTCGCCTGTCTCCTCGGGTTCGGCGTCAACGCCGTCAATCCCTACCTCGCGCTTGAGCTCGTCTCCGATCTCGCCACCGCCGGCAAGACCGCCAAGCCCGTCTCCGCCGAACAGGCGCGCGTCAACTATAAGACCGCCATCGACGCCGGCCTGCTCAAGGTCATGGCCAAGATGGGCATCTCCACGCTCGCCAGCTATCGCGGCGCCCAGATGTTCGAGGCCCTCGGCATTTCCAAGAAGGTCATCGAGGAGTGCTTCACCCGCACCGCCTCGCCCATTGGTGGCATCGACTACGCCCAGATCGCCGAAGAGGCCCTGCGCCGTCACGCCAAGGCCTTCACGCCCGCCACGCCCGAGGCTCCCGTTACCCTCGGCAACGAAGGCTACTACCGCGTCAACAAGAAGGGCGAAGGCGAATACCACGGCTGGAACCCGAAGGTCGTCTCGTCGATGAACAAGTTCGTCCGCGCCGGCACTTTCGAGGGCTACCAAGAATGGAAGCTCAACGCCGACGAACACCAGCCCCTCGCGATCAAGGATCTTCTCAAGATCCGCTTCGGCACCAAGCCCGCCGTCGCCCTCGAAGAGGTTGAGACCATTGAGGACATTCGCAAGCGGTTCACCACCGCCGGCATGTCCCTCGGCGCGCTCTCGCCCGAGATGCACGAGGCCCTCGCCATCGCGATGAACCGCATCGGCGGCAAGTCCAACTCTGGCGAAGGTGGCGAAGATCCCGATCGCTTCAACGTCCGTGCCAACGGCGACAACGCCAACTCCGCCATTAAGCAGGTCGCCTCCGGCCGCTTCGGTGTCACCGCCGCCTACCTCTCGTCCGCCAAGGAAATCGAGATCAAGATGGCCCAAGGCGCGAAGCCCGGCGAAGGAGGCCAGCTCCCCGGCGCCAAGGTCACCCCGCTTATCGCCAAGCTCCGCTACTCGGTGCCCGGCGTCATGCTCATCTCGCCGCCTCCTCACCACGACATCTACTCCATCGAAGACTTGGCCCAGCTGATCTTCGATCTGAAGGAGGTCAACCCGCGCGCCAAGGTCTGCGTGAAGCTCGTCTCGTCCTCCGGCGTCGGCACCGTCGCCGCCGGTGTGGCCAAGGCCTACGCCGACGTCATCCTCGTCTCCGGTCATGACGGCGGCACCGGCGCCTCCCCTCTCGCCTCCATCAAGAACGCCGGCTCCGCGTGGGAAATCGGCGTCGCCGAAGCCCACCAGGTGCTCATGATGAACCAGCTCCGCGGCCGCGTGACGCTCCGCACCGACGGCGGCATGAAGACTGGCCGAGACATCATCATCGCCGCCCTGCTCGGTGCCGAAGAGTTCAACTTCGGCACCGCCGCCCTCATCGCCGGCGGCTGCGCCATGTTCCGTGTTTGCCATCTGAACACCTGCCCTGTGGGTGTCGCCACCCAGCGCGAAGACCTCCGCGCCAAGTTCCGCGGCAAGCCCGAGAACATCATCAACTTCTTCAACGCCGTCGCCGAAGACGTCCGCCACTACCTGTCCAAGCTCGGTGCGCGCAACATCAACGAGATCATCGGTCGCGTGGACCTCCTCGAACAGATCGACGACCCGTCCAACCCAAAGACCAAGTTGGTTAACCTCGGCGGTCTCCTCCACAACCCCGATCCCACCGGCGAACTCGACCGCTACCACACCCGTGAGCGCAACGAGCGTTTCGGCGGCGAAGGCTCCCTCGACGAAGCCATCCTCCAGGAAGCGCGCGACGTCATCATCGGCGAGTCCAAGAGCCTCGTCCGCCGCTACAAGATCACCAACGTCAACCGCGACGTCGGCACGCAGCTCTCCGGCCAGATCGCCTACGTCCGCGGCGACGAAGGCCTGCCCTCCGGCACCTTCGACCTCACGTTCACCGGTTCGGCCGGCCAGTCGTTCGGCACCTTCCTCGTCAACGGCGTCCGCCTCACCCTCATCGGCGAGGCCAACGACTACGTGGGCAAAGGCATCAACGGCGGCGAGATCATCATCCGCCCCAAGCCCTCCGAGACGTTCCCGTGGCAGGCGCAGTCCATCCTGGGCAACACCTGCCTCTACGGTGCGACTGGCGGCGTGCTCTTCGCGGCCGGCCGCGCCGGCGAACGCTTCGGTGTGCGCAACTCCGGCGCCACCGCCGTCGTCGAAGGCGTGGGTGACCACGGACTCGAATACATGACCGGCGGCCTCGTCGTCATCCTCGGCCCCACCGGCACGAACTTCGGCGCCGGCATGAGCGGTGGCCTCGCCTTCGTGTATGACGCCAAGGACGAGTTCGAGGGCCGTATCAATCCCGCGATGATCGGCCTCGAACGTCTGACCGTCTCCGAAGAGATCGAAAGCCTGAAAAAGCTCATCCAAGCCCACTTCAAGCTCACCGCTAGCCCGCACGCGCAGGCCCTGGTGGAGAACTGGGAAAAGACCGTCTCGAAGTTCTGGAAAGTCGTGCCCTTCCCACCGACCCCGGACGCCCCGAAGCCCGTCTACAGCTTCAACGCCGCCAAGTTGCCCGTCACGGTCTGATCCAAGGCCTGCGCCCTCCCCCAATGCCGCGCCCCGCAAGGGTCGCGGCGTTTTTTTGCGCCCGCTTGCCTGCACTCGTCTGCATAAAATGTGTTTTCATCGGGCGCTCGCTCGGGTGCAGTGGGGTTATGTTGTCCAAGCCCATTCCCGGTTCCTCTGGCGACGTGCTCGCGTGCCTGCCGTCGCCCTACGTGCCCCATCCGGCCACGGGACTCCTTTATTTTCCGCGCTTCCTCGCCAAGTGCGCCTATGTGAAGGCCCATGGCGCGCTCCCGCCTAGCTACGCGAAGAACTACAAGCGCGGGCTCGACCGCTTCCTCTCCATGCACCTCGGCATCGACCCCGCCGCCGTCGAGAAAATCGTTTTCGAATCGTCCACGTCTGAGGAGATCGAGGCTAAGCTCAAAACCCTCCTCCCCGCCGATGTCCGCTCCGCCAAGTGGAACCGCGAACTCGTGCAAAAGGGCATGACTCCCGCCGGACGCGAGTTTTTGAAGGAGGCGCTCACCGCCATGGGCTGCGCCGACCGCGCCGAGCAGATCATCAGCGTGCCTGACCTCATCGACTTCGACGAGGGCCGCATCGATTGAGGAAACGTTTTTCCGCAAATAACACGGATCAACGCGGATAAAATCCGAAGAGACCCGCCTTTTCCTGATTTCCTGAGTTCCAGATTAACAATTTTTGACTTACGTTTCCCTTCCCATGATCAAAGGCCAGAAAGTCGTCTGCATAAACGACACCTTTACCACTGTCATCCGTGCCATCTACAAGCAGCTGCCGGTTAAAGGTAACACCTACACGATCCGCGAGGTCTTCCTGGGCCGCGAGAAGGTCGTGAAGGGTGGGGATTCCGCGACCGTGGGGCTTTTGCTCACGGAATTGGTCAACCCCCCTGATCCGTTTCATGCTGGACAGCAAGAGCTTGGGTTTTCATCTGAACGCTTTGCCCCGCTTGAGGAGCATCCCGATGAAGAGGCCGAGGTCGGCGAACTGATCGGTGCCGGCGCGGAAAAAGGCGGCTACTGGGTGAACTGAAACGCAGTCGCCGCGTGTTTTTGGCGCGCCCCGCTTTTTTGTGAACGGGTTCGGGAAAAATGGAGTGGGTGGAACGCGTTGTCCTCCACGTATTGAGGCAAAGCCGCATTTTCGAGCCAGCGCGTTTGGGGCAACGCGCTCCACTTTGAGGGCTTCGCGAACGGACAAAATAAAACAGCCGCCCGATAAACGGGCGGCTGTTTCGGAAGGATAAGCAACGAGTGCTTTCCGTTACTTCTTCTTCTTCGCGACAACTTTCTTCTTCGCGACAACTTTCTTAACGACCTTTTTAGCTTTAGCCATATGATGTGTTCCTGATGGATGTTTTGGTTCTGGTATGACGCCCGGAGGTATTAAGCGCCGGACGTTTGGCGCACTGTGCGCCGCGCAAATCCAGCATCAATAAGCGGCGAAAAATTGCAAGTGCCCAATGAGAGGATGCTTGTGTTTTTGAACGCTGTGGATCGGAAAATCTATTTGTATCAAATAAAAGGATATGAAACCTCCTGTGCTTTTCAGAGGAGAAATCCCGGATCTAGGCGTCTAATCGCGAATGCGACGTCGGGCATGGCCGCAGGAAAAAAAAATGCGCCAATGATGCGTGCGCGCGCTGAAAAACGCGCCGTTGCGGGTGTTCGCGGGGGATTTTTTGCGAATGACGCTTATGGGGAAATGAAAATCATGGCGCGTTGGCACACGGGAAATCGCCGTCTTCGCGCGCAACAAAATCCTGGCCAGATCCG
This sequence comes from Verrucomicrobiota bacterium, assembly GCA_025352985.1. GTDB lineage: Bacteria > Verrucomicrobiota > Verrucomicrobiia > Opitutales > Opitutaceae > Rariglobus. Next base: position 2,549 of record JANXRL010000027.1, on the reverse strand, counting down.
CGTCGCGAAGATCCTAAGCTGTGCACAAAGCGCCCTTCACTTTTCCGTTTCTTCGTTGCTCCGCTCTCGTGCGTTTTTCCTGAAAATTTGAGTTTTTTAAAATCCACGTGTGCTTGCGCCTCGGCTTCGGAATTCCGCCGCGCGCCTTTTGGGAAGCTTCCCGAATCGCGCGACTGATTAGGCGTTCGCGCTGTCGCGTTTGATTCCACCGTGTGCATGACGGCATTGCTTTTCGGCCGGCCCGAGCAGGCCGAGCCGAACGATCCTTTCGCCTACTCGGGTGATTTCTGGTAATAAATAGTGGATTTTGATCCTGTCCCTCCGTTGACATTGAAACTGAGTCTCAGTTAAGTATGGTTTGCTATGACAACCGTCGAATTCCGCCAACCCCGCCCGCGTATGCCGCTCACCGAACTTCCGGTGGGGGCGACTGGTCGCGTATGCGCCTTGGACGGCGAGGCGAATCTTTGCCAACGTCTTCGTGAGATGGGGTTTTGCGAATCCGCCGTCATCGAGAAGGTATCCGGTGATCGCACGCTGCTTTGCCAACTTTGCGGCACGCGCATAGCGCTCAGTGATCGCGCTGCCCAACACATAGTGGTCGAGCTTATTCGGAGCGGCGTCTGAGCCGTCCGCGTTCTGTTTATGGCCGAGACCATCACGCTTTCCTCCCTCGCCATCGGCGCCAGCGCCGTCGTGCGGGAATATCCGAAGCAGGGCAACGCCTTCCTGCGCCTCCGCGAGATGGGCGTGCTGCCCGGCACCACAGTCACGCTTATTCGCACCGCGCCGCTCGGCGACCCGTTGGAAATCAAAGTCCGCGGCTACAACCTCACCCTGCGCAAGACCGAGGCCGAGCACGTCATGGTCGAGCCGGTCGGCGCGACCATGAAATGACGAATGGGTAACGCCCAATGAGGAATGCCATGAATATTTTACGCAGTCGATATCGCTCTGGTGGCCGTTGCCGAACCGTGGGTCATTCGTCATTGGTTATTCGTCATTCCGGAGCGCGCGTATGACAACCTCCGCCGCCCAGTCCACCGCCCTGCCGCGCGCGCCGGTTTACGCCCTCGTCGGCAATCCGAACTGCGGCAAATCCACGCTCTTCAACGCTCTCACCGGTCTTAAACAGAAGATCGGCAACTATCCCGGCGTCACCGTCGAGAAAAAGATGGGCACCGCCTATTCGCAGCACGGCCAGCCGCTCACGATCATCGACCTGCCCGGTGCCTACTCGCTCGCCGCCCGCTCGCCCGACGAGGCCGTGCTCCGCGACGTGCTCCTCGGCCGCCGCGCCGACACCCCGATGCCCGACCGCATCGTGTGCATCGCTGACGCGACCAACCTCGAGCGCAACCTCTACCTCGTTCACCAGATCCTCGATCTCGGTCGTCCCGTCATCCTCGTTCTTAACATGATGGACGTCGCCGAGCGCGCCGGCCTCGTCGTCCGCGCCGCCCGCATGGAAAAGGAACTCGGCATCCCCGTGATCCCCTGCGAAGCGGTCAACGGCAAAGGCCTCGTCGAGCTGAAGCTCGCCATGAGCCGCCACGACCTGCCGCTCTCCCGCCACTCGTGGGCCATTCCTGCGCCCATCGCGCCTGCCGTCTCCGAAATCGCCGCCTCTCTCTCCGAAAACGACCAGCGCGCCCCGCTCATCGCCCGCGCCGAAGCGCTCCTGCTGCTCACCGATCAGGACAGTGTGCGCGTTGCCGGCTCGCGTCCGCTCAGCGCGCGCACCGTGGAAATCCTCCGCTCCTGGGAAAAACGCTGGGAAGGGCAGGGCACCGACTGGGCCGGCTCGCTCGTGAACTCCCGCTACGACGCGATTACCACGCTCTGCGCCAACGTCATCGAGCGCGGCGGCGAAAAAACCGGCGCAAGCGCTTCCGACCGCATTGACTCGGTGGTCACGCATCCCGTGTGGGGCTGGGCCGTGCTGCTCGCCGTCATGGCGGCGCTCTTCATGAGCATTTTCACGTTTGCCCAGGTGCCGATGGACTGGATCGGCGACCACACGGCGAAGCTCGCCGACTGGGTGAAGCACCACATGGCCGATGGCGACCTGCGCGACCTCATCACCGACGGCGCCATCGGTGGCGTGGGCAGCGTGGTCACGTTTCTCCCGCAGATTCTCATCCTGTTTTTCTTCATCGGCCTCCTTGAAAGCACCGGCTACATGGCGCGCGCGGCCTTCATCATGGACCGGCTCATGAGCCGCGTTGGCCTCAACGGCAAATCCTTCATCCCCATGCTCAGCTCCTACGCGTGCGCCATCCCCGGCATCATGGCCACGCGCACCATCGAGGACACGAAGGACCGCCTCGTAACCATCCTCGTCGCCCCGCTCATGAGCTGCTCGGCGCGCCTGCCGGTTTATCTCCTGCTCATCGCTGCGCTCTTCCCGAGCACCACCGTGCCCATCGGCGCGAAGGTCGGCATCATGATCTCCATGTATGCGCTCGGCACGCTGGGCGCGTTCGGCTTCGCATGGCTCTTCAAGCGCACGCTGCTCAAGGGCGAGCCGCCGCTCATGATCATGGAAC
>JANXRL010000181.1 GCA_025352985.1 Verrucomicrobiota bacterium | reverse complement strand
CCACCATCGTGTTGGAGCGCTCCATCGCTGAGCTCGGTATTTATCCCGCCGTGGACCCGCTCGCCTCCGTCTCGAAGGCGCTCGAAATCTCGATCGTCGGCGAAGAGCACTACCGCGTCACCCGCGAGCTCCAGCGCGTCCTCCAGCGCTACAAGGATCTCCAGGACATCATCGCGATTCTCGGCCTCGACGAACTCTCGCCCGAGGACAAACAGACCGTTTACCGCGCCCGCAAAATCCAGCGCTTCCTCTCGCAGCCCTTCGCGGTCGCCGAAGTATTCACCGGCGCCCCCGGCAAATACGTTCCGGTCAAAGACACCGTGCGCGGCTTCAAGATGATCCTCGACGGCGAGCTCGACCACATCCCCGAAGGCGACTTCTACATGAAAGGTGGCATCGACGAAGTGATCGCGGCTTCCGCCAAAAAGTAAGCACCCATCATGGTCCTCACGCTCGAAATCGTCACCCCCCAAGCGCGGGTTTACTCCGACACCATCGACACCGTCGTCATTCCAACGATCGTCGGAGAAATAGGCGTCCTCCCGGGACACGTCTCGCTGGTCACGCAGGTGGCCGAAGGAGAGCTGCGCGTGACCAAAGATGGCAAGCAGCTCGTCTTGGCGGTCGGAGCCGGCTTCGCGCAAATCGACGCGGACAAGATTTCCGTCCTAGCCGAGCAAGCCATTACGCTCGACAAGATCGACGTGACGGCCGTCGAAACCGCCCTCAAGCGAGCCCAAGAAGCCCTTAAGGATAAAAGCACGCTCGCTCCCGCTGAGGTGGAAACCCTTGAGGGCATCGTGCGCTTTTCGGTCGCCCAGCTCGGCATCAAAAGCAGGAATCGGTAAGCTGACAGAAGTTTCCTGCTTCAACCAAGCCCGGCACATATGCCGGGCTTTTTATTTTTTAACCACTTTCTCAAGTTCGGTGATCCAAGGTTTCACTCCGCCTTGCTGATAGCCAAGTTCACCGATTTGCACGCCTTGGCCGTTTAATATTACGATGGTGGGATAACCCTGGATTTTGAATTTCGCGGCCAACGTTTCGTTTTGTTTCTTAACCGTGGCGGACTGCGGTTTGCCCCGTGGGAAATCGACCTTCACGAGCACAAGATTCTTCTTCGCGTAAGCCGCGAACTCGGGTTGGGAAAAAACTTCCTTGTCTAACTTAATGCACCAGCCGCACCAATCGGATCCCGTAAAATCGAGCAGCATGGTTTTGTTTTCGGCAGAGGCTTTTTTGGCTGCGGCCTCATAATCCGTAAGCCATCCATCATCGGACGCGCGGACCGACAGGGTGAGGACGAAAAAAAACGCAATAAAAGCGAAGAGAAATTTCATAGGTGGTAAAGTTAAGATCAAGCCTACCATTTTACCGATCAGCGGCAAAACAATCTCACCCAATCCTGTTCAATACCGCACGCTTTTCCCGAAATAACTCAGCAGCCAGTATTCTTTCCAAACACGATAGCGACCTTCGTGGCTGATCTTGCCGTGTTCTTCGCGTTCGCTGTGCGGAAAGAGAAAACCTAGCTCGGTGTTGATTTGCTCCAGCTCGCGTTGTTGGTGGTTGAGATCGTTCAGCGGATCGGTCGTCCAGGGGGTGGAGATCGCGCTGGCCCGGGCAAGCCGGTCTCGATGCGTCGCCATCAATCTTGATAACGACCGCGTCCAAGGGCTGCGTTTCACCAACCAGTTCTCTGGATAAAAACCCGCAAATGGTAGATAAAGATTGTCGGTCACATAGCGGCAGCCGCTTGCCGTGTTGGTCGAAAGGCTGTAACAGACCGACAAAGTGTCATTGGCCTGCGGAAAAAACGTGATTTGGCAACGGATCTTGGCCTCGGCATCCTGGTAAACGGACACGCGCAGATAGATGCTCGGCCCCACCTCAGCCTTGAGCGCTTGCACTTGTTTGAAGCCGCTTGCCCGAAGCCAATTTCGTATTTTCAGCAGCCTTGGATGCGTCGGCCATTCTTCTCCGGAACTATTGATGGTAAACTTTGGGAACAGCGGGAGCGGACTTACGCTGAGCGCATGGATCGCAAGCCAGTTATAAAGTGTTTCCAAGAGAAACCAGAGGAGGAAAAAACCGAGCACGGCCACTGGATACGGCCGGTCCGTCCATCCTAGTTCCAGTGCAGCTTTCGCTCCACCAAAGGCAAAAATTAACCAGCGAAGCCATCGGTTAAAAATGGCGATTACGGGGGACCCGTTGCGCTGGTTCAACTGCGCGAGCAAAAGAAACAACATCATGCCGATAATGAGGGGATAATCGGAATTCATGGGCGTGCGTAGCTGGGTAAGACCGCTTGGCCGTTTTTGACGTAAGAGAGGCTTTACGCCGCGTTGAATCGTTGGAAATCGTGCCGTAAGGTCTCTCCTGCATCTGCTGGAAGCTTAACTCAGGCGCACAGGCATGATCACGCAGATAAAGCTTTCCAGCGTCTTAAATACGCCGGGACTCACTTCGTCTTTCACTTCGAAGAACACTTCGTCCTTGGTAAGCGCCTTGAGCGGATCGAGCACAAACGACGGATTGAAGGCGACCTGTAGGTCCGGGCCGCTGTATGCAATCGCCATGGATTCGTGAGCCTCGCCGAAATCCGGACTTTGGGCGGTGATTTCTAGCAGGTTGCTCGTGAGTTTAATCTTAACAGAATTCGACTTCTCCGACGTCACGAGTGCGGCACGGTGAACGCACTGGAGGAAAAGTTCGCGTTCCAGTTTGATGCGCTGGTGGGTCTCCTTGGGGATGACCTGCTGGTAATTTGGATAATTTCCCTCGACGACTTTCGAGTAGAGGTAGATCGAGTCCACCAAGCCACTGGAGTCCTTGTCCGTGTTGATCTGGAATGAGGCACGGCGGTCATTAAACGCGATTTTAAGCTTCTCTCCCTTGTCGAGCATACGGGTGAGCTCCGAAACCGTCTTGGCGGGCAGAATGATGCTTCCTGAGCTTTCAGCAGGGACTTCGAGTTCCTTGGAAATCAGGGCTAGGCGACGGCCGTCTGTGGCGACAAGCGAGAGTTTGCCATCCCGGAAATTGAAATAGACGCCGTTGAGAATGTAACGGGTCTCGTCCGAAGACTGCGCATAAGATACGCTGCGGATCATCGCAGTGAGTTCTGCCTGTTCGAGGGTGAAAGACTTTTCGTCACCAAATTCGGGGAGCGGAGGAAATTCTTCCTTGCCGATCCCCATGATGCGGAACGTGGAGCCACCTGAGGCAAGTTTCACTTGATGGTTCGGTGTTCTGTCGAAGGCCACGTCGATGTTTGGCAGTTCACGGACGATGGTGGCGAGGCGTTTGACGGGGAGGGTAACGCTGCCGGTTTCTTTGACTTCGGCTTTGATTTTGCAGCGTATGCCAAGATCCAGATTGGTCGTCGTGAGGGTAATGTGGTCTTTCTCGGCCTCGATCAGCACATTGCTTAGGATGGGCATGGTGGCTTTGGAACCAACGACGTTGAGGACTTGGGCTAGACCGTTGCTGAAGTGATCGCGGTTGATCTTGAATTTCATGGGAGGCGAGAGCTGCTTAAGGCGGAAATTAACAAAGGATAAAAGATACCTAGTTCAATAAGATATGTTATCAGTCTTATTATAGTCTGCGAGAAAGACCAATAACCTGACTCTTTCCAGTCGTATAACCTTCGGGAAGGGCTTGCGAGAAAGTGCGTTTTAAAGCACCAATAAAGTGACGGTTGTTCACAAGGATGGGGTTATTGGCTGGTTGTTGGTCGGTTAATCGGAGAACGGTTCACACAAGCGGGGCACGTTTTGTGATGCCGTGTTTGCGCCAGTGTTTGATGAGACCATAAAAAATATAGCCAAGACACGCGATAAACATTCCATATTCTTTGAACGCGACCACGGCTGCAGCCACGACGCCAAAAAGGACAAAGGTCGTGAGTTTTGTCTTCGTCTGGAGATCAATCTGTTTGCCACTTGGGTAGCGCACCGTGCTGACCATAAGCATCGCGATCAACAGCAGCAAAGGTGGAAGGGCCAATGCCCAATGTTGCAGCGAACGATCATGCGCTGCCAAGTTGATGAGAAATAGAACTAGCGAAGCCACAGTCCCAGCCGCTGCCGGAACAGGCAGCCCGATGAACTCTTTGCTACTGGGTTTTGTCTCCCGGTGCTGATGGAGCAAGGGATTGGTTATGACATTAAAACGCGCCAGCCGAATGGCGGCGCAGAGAAGGTAAACAAATCCCAATAAACCACCAATATTTCTAAAAACAGGATAACCTTGTGTGGGAGAAAGAATAAGAAAAAAAACCATCAGGGCTGGTGCCATTCCAAAGGAAACAATGTCGGCAAGGGAATCAAACTCCGCCCCAAATAACGATTCTCGCCCCCCCATGCGTGCAAGACGCCCATCGAGCATGTCGAAAGCCATGGCGCCAAAAATAAACCACACCGCTTGGGTGTAGAGCTCGCTGGCGACTACCGTGATGCCCACCCCGGGCTCGCTGCTTTGCATGTCGTAATGAGCGCGAATGCACCAGATGACCGCCATGAAGCCACAAAACAAGTTACCCGCTGTCATCAAGTTGGGCAGAAAATAAATCCTGCTCGCCTGCGTGACGTTGTAGGGGTTGTCGCTGTCGTCGTTATTGAACTGGGGAGGGTCGTCGTTGGCCATGGGGAGGCGTTATTTGGTGAGCGACTCGAGGTATTTCCAGAATTTGGAATGCTGCTCCACCAGTTGGCTTTCCGAAACAGGAAGCTTATTCCGTAAAAGAAAGTCCTCCAAAGAATTACTATGCAGAATATACACTACATGCAGAGATTCGGGCCCCTTGGTCTCAAAATAAAACCGATGGTCCCCGCAGCGCAGCCGGTAGAGCGACTGGCCGGCCCGGTTGAAGTGCCCCAGCGGCTCGCGGGGGTGTTCGAGATCAGCGGGTTTCAAAGCGGTGATCGGCTCGACAACTTCCAGCTGCACCAGCTTGTCGAGCTTGTTGAGCTCCAGCATGCTTTGTTCGGAAAAAGTGACCTGATACATGATGAAGTGGCGTTGGTGAAAAAGATGGGCTTGCAGGTCTGCTTCAAACAGGCCGCGTGATTGTCCGTTAAGCAGGTGATTTCTAGCCCCGGCCATTTCCTCGGCAACGCTATTCGTTTGAACGACCGGCGCGCGGATTATCATTTTTGCGAAGCAAAAAGAGGTGGCGCGCTATGCTGCGAGCGCGCACACCTTTCGTGATGCGGTTGAGCAGGCTTATGTCTCTCTGGTTTCTTTTCGGGTGCCTGGCGGCGCCGGGTTTTCTCCACGCCACCGATCCTGCGCCCGTCACCCTCGACATTCCCGTGCTGGTTGCCGGCTATGGAAGCGCGTTTTTCGAGGAAACGGCGCGTGAATTTGAAGCCCAGCGGCCCGGTGTAAAAGTGCATCTGCGCGGAAATCCGCGCATCAACGACCAAGTGCGCATTCGCGTCATGGCGGGCGATTATCCCGACGCGACGGATGCGGTGCTGCTTTATCCCAACCTTATCGACGCCGGACACATTCTTGATCTCGCGCCCTTCCTCGACGGACCCAACTGGGAAGGCGACGCCCGTTGGCGCGACACGTTTCTTCCCGGCGTGCTCGAACGCTGGCACACACCGCCCAATAAAAACAACACGAACGGATCCATCTACGGCCTGCCTTTTGCCCACGCTGTCTGGACGATTTTCTACGACAAGAAACGGTTTCGCGAAAACGGCTGGGAGGTTCCGCGCACATGGGGCGAGTTCTTCGCGCTGTGCGACCGCATCGATGCTAAAGGCGTCGCGCCCGTCGCGCTGCCAGGCGTGGTCATGCGTTACGGCGACGCCTTCCTGCGCGCCGCGCACTACAACCTGGTCGGCTCCGACGGCTATCGCGCCTACAACGAACTCGCGCCCGGCGCGCGCACTGATCCGCGTTTCATCCGTGCGGCCGAAGTCACTCAGCGGCTCACGACCCGATATCTGATAAAAGGCTGGGAAGGTATGACGCACACCGCCGCACAGCTCGCGTTCATCAACGGGCAGGCGGCGATGACGGTGTCGGCCTCGTGGTTTGTGAACGAGATGCGCGGTAAACTTCCTGCTGGTTTTGAGCTGGGCGCGATGAATTTCCCGGTGTTTGCAGACGGCGTGACCGATCCGGCCACGCTACAGACGCAGAGCGCGTATTACTTTCTTTTTGCCAACGGTGATCCGGTGCGCGAGCGCGCGGCGGTGGATTTTTTTCGTTACCTGACTTCGCGCGCCTGTGCCCAACGCTTCGCGCGCACGGTGGATTCGCCGGTCGCGTTGCGCGCGGTGCGGCCCGCCGATTATTCGGCGGCGATGCACGACACGGCGGAGTTGCTGGCGCGCAGCCCCGGATCGTTCGACGCGGCGCCGCCGGCGTCGGCCGCGCAGCTCGCGCTCATCAACCAAGCGATGACCGATGCGCGTTACCGGTTGATGACGGGCCGCATCATGCCGCAAGAATTTGGGAAAAAACTTGAAGCCGCCGCCTCCGCCGAACGCGCGCGCCGCGCCGATCCGGACCGGGTGGAAATCAACCATGGCTTCGCGGCGGCGGCGCTGTTGCTTGTCGTGGCTGCGCTCGTGGGATGGATCACATGGACGCGTTTTACCAGGGGCGCGGCGAAGGCGTCCGCGAGGGAATCGGAACATCTGGGTGCGCTGCGCGGCGGGTTTGCGGCCGGCTTTGTAGGGCCGGCGCTGGCGTTGTTCGGAGCGTTGGTGATTCTGCCGGGCGTCGTCTCGTTTGCGTGGGCGTTCACGCGTTGGGATGGGTTGGGCGCGCAGACGTGGGCGGGATTGTTTAATTTCAAGTGGCTGCTGCTGGAGAGCGACGTGTTCTGGTTCGCGCTTAAAAACAATCTCTACCTCATGCTCGTGCCCGCGTTGATCGTGGTGCCGGTGGCGTTGTTTTTCGCGACGCTCATTCATCGCGGCGTGTGGGGCGCGGGGGTATTTCGCGTGGTATTTTTGTTTCCCAATATGCTGGGCGGGATCGCGGCGACGCTGCTGTGGATGAGCGCCTATGCACCGCATGGTGGTTTGGTGAACACGGCGCTCGTGAAGATGGGTTTCACGAGTTTCGACGGGTTCGCGTGGCTCGCGCAGGGACATCTTTATGCGGCCCTAATCCCGATTTATCTGTGGATGGCGTGCGGGTTTAACCTCGTGCTCTACCTTGCGGCGATGGAGGGAATACCGGCCGATTTCTACGAGGCCGCGGAACTGGAGGGCGCGTCGAAGGCGCGGCAGTTTTTCACGATCACGCTGCCGCTGATCCGCGAGGTGCTCGTTATCTCGGCGGTGTTTCTGGTGATCGGCGGATTGAACGCCTTCGAGATGATCTGGCTGCTTACGTCCCAGGATCCGGCGAGTGGCTCGCACACGTTGAGCACGCTGATGGTCTCGACGATGTTTCAGGAATTTCAGATCGGCCGCGCGACCGCAATTGCGGTGGTGATGTTCGTGCTCGTCCTTATCGGCAGCGCCGCAGTTATGCGTGCGCTGAAACGTGAAGCGGTGGAAATGTGAGGCGCCCGAACATATGAAATTCTCCCGTATCCTGATCTTTTCCATGCTGGCTGGCTACCTCGCTTGGGTAGCGTTTCCGATGGCATGGGTGGCGTATTCGTCGTTCAAGACCGACGAGGCGATTTTCCGCGAGGCGTTCGCGCTGCCCCCGGCTGGCGACCTGCAGACCGACAACTACGTGCGCGCGTGGCGCGAGGCGCGGTTCGGCGATTATTTTGTCAACTCGGTCATCGTGACGGTATCATCGGTATCGCTGATCGGGCTGCTTGGCTCGATGGCGGCGTATGCGTTGGCGCGGTTTTATCATCCGTTGGGCAAGGCGGCGTTCTGGCTGTTTCTCGCGGGGCTGATGATTCCCGTGCAGCTCTCGATCGTGCCGCTTTTCTTCGAGCTGCGCGCGCTTGGGCTGCTCAACTCGAAGCTCGGGCTCGTGCTGGTTTACACGGCGAACGGCTTGCCTTTCGCGATCTTCATCCTCGCGGGTTTTTTCAAGGCGCTGCCGCGCTCGCTTTACGAGGCGGCGGTGGTGGATGGTTGCACGGAGGCCTCTGCCTTCTGGCATGTGTTGCTGCCGCTGGCGAAGCCGGGGCTGGTGACGGTGGCAATCTTCCAGTTCATCGGCATCTGGAAGGAATATTTCTTCGCCTTCATGTTTACGAGCGGAGACGCCGGGGCTGGTGCGCGCACGCTGCCGCTGGGACTGGCCAATCTTTCCATCACCTCGCAATACCGAAGCGACTACGGCATGCTGTTCGCCGGGCTCGTGATGGTGACGGTGCCGATACTGGTGATCTTCATCGTGCTTCAAAAACACCTCGTGAAGGGCGTCACGGCGGGCGCGGTCAAAGGGTAACGCGCTCGTTATCGGGGCGGCTCAGGTAAACATTGGCGGCACCCGGTCGCCGTCGGGCGTGGCGACGTCGAGCTGGGCGATGATGGCGCGGGCGGCCACGGCGTTTTCCTCGGCCACTTGGACGCGGATGCCGCCGATGGCGAAAATCAGATACGGCGCGGTCTGGGCCGTGTTCTCATCCGGGATGAAGACGGCGATGCCGCTGTCGTTGAGCACGGATTTGACCAGTTGGACGTGGGCAGGATTGTTGCAGGTGGCGACCGTGATCATGGCTATAGTATGCCTACCATGTTTTAAATGGCCAGAAGGCATATTGTGAGGCCGTGTGTTAAGGCTGGATTGCCCGAGGGGCGGTGGTTAAATCTTATATTCTTTCGTCTTTCCATGTCTTCGCCTGAAGAAACCCCCATGCCCGTGAATATGTTTCCCTTCAGCGGGGCGGGTATGAAATACGAAGATTGGTTCCGACGCGGCATCGATGAACATGCCATCGTAGCGGTGACGGACGTGCAGGGTGTGATCACTTACGCCAACGACCGGTTTTGTGAAATATCCGGTTATTCACGCGCGGAGCTGATCGGCCAGACCCACCGATTACTAAAATCGAGTGCGCATCCGCCCGGGTTCTTCGCCGATATGTGGCGCACCATCGGCGCCGGCAGCGTCTGGCACGGCACGATATGCAACCGTGCGAAAACCGGCGATTTTTACTGGGTCGAAAGCACGATTGTCCCTTTGATCGGGGCCGATAACAAACCCGTCGGCTATCTTGCGCTCCGCACCGATGTCACGGGACTTAAACTGGCCGAGGAGTCCACCGCGCGACTCGCCCATGATTACGCCGAACAGGCAGCGCAACTGCGCGACGCCCGCAGCCAGTTGCAGATATTCTTTGAGCAGGGGCCGATTGGCCTGAGCTGGCGCGAGATGGGTGTCGATGGCCTCCCCGGGGTGAACTATGTCAACCAGCGCTTCTGTGAAATCATCGGTTTGACGGCGGAAGAAGCGCGGGACATCGAAAACGTCCGGCAGGCCACCCATCCCGAAGATTGGAAGCGCCAGCAAGAACTCTCCCTTGAGCTTTATCAGGGCAAAGCCGACCGCTTCACCCTCCAGAAACGTTATATCCACAAAGACGGCCGCCTCGTGTGGGCAGACCTGACCGTAGTGGTGATGCGCGACTCGTCCAAACGCGTCACCCACCATTTCGCGATGCTTGAGGATGTGACCGCCCGGCATGCCGCCGAGCTGGAACTCAAACGCAGTGAATCGCGCTGGCGCACCTATGTTCAGACGGCGAGCGAGATTCTCTACGCCATCACGCCAGAAGGCCGGTTCAAATTCGTCTCCGATGCGTGGACCTCAAAGCTCGGCCACCAGATTGGCGACGTCATCGGCCATCCTTACACCGAATTTGTCCACCCCGATGATCTGCCTCTTTACGTCGCTTTTGTAAACGAGACCCTTGAAAACGGCACCAACGCGGGCGGCATCGAGTATCGCGTTCGACACAATGACGGCCGATGGATTTGGCATGCCTCGACAGGCTCGGCCTACACGGATCGCGACGGCCGCCGCGCCTATTTCGGCGTCGGGCGCGACATCAGCATTCGCCGCAAGGCTCAGGACGAGCTGCGCGCCTCGCTGGCCAAACGTGAGGAGCTGGAGCAGATCATTAACCGCTCGCCATCCGTCGTCGCGCTCTGGAAATCCGAGGCCAACCAGTGGCCCGTCGAATTCGTTTCGCAGAGTATCCGGCAGTTCGGCTACCAGCCCGAGGACTTCACCAGCCGCCGCCTCAGCTTCCGCAGCATCACCCATCCCGACGACCGTGAACGGGTCGGCGCCGAGGTCGATGCCCATGCCGCCACCGGCCACCACGAATATAATCAGGAATACCGCATCGTGTGCGCCGACGGTTCTATTCGCTGGGTGGACGACCACACCGTCGTCCGCCTCAACGCCGCAGGCCAGGTCACTCATCACGAGGGCCTCATCACCGACATCACCGTGCGCAAGGACGCCGAAGACCGCGAACGCGACCTGCGCGAACGCGACCTGCGGCTCGCCGGCGAGGTGCAGCACCACCTGCGCCCGCATGTTTTCCCCGACATCGGCGAGGTCGAGATCGAGGCGCTTTCCCAGCCCTCCACCCATCTGGGCGGCGATTACTACGACGTGCTGGCGGTGGACAAGCGTCGTTGGGGATTTGTGATCGCGGATGTGGCCGGCAAAGGTCCCGCCGCCGCCCTGATGATGGCCGCGTGCCGCGCCACCCTGCGTCTTTGCGCGGCGGGCGAACCGAGCGCCGCGGTCGTCGCCAAACGCGTCAATCGCGCGCTGCACGGCGACATGCCGCGCGGGATGTTCATTTCCCTTTTCTACGGCATCCTCGATCTCGATACCAACCGCTTTAACTATGTCCGTGCGGGCCACGAGCCTGCGCTGCTGCTGCGCGCCGGTGGCGGCGAGCCGGAGCTCCTGGTGGCTGGGGGCCTAGCGCTCGGGTTTGATGACGGCACGGTTTTTGAGGAGACGCTGGAGGAAGGCGAAGTGGAGCTGCGCGCCGGTGATCTGCTCGCGCTTTACACCGACGGCATCACCGAGGCGGCTAACGCCGCCGGCGACGAGTTTGGCCGCGACCGTTTCGCCCAGGCACTTGCGCGCCATGACCAGACATCGCTCCCCGAGATGGTGGACAAGCTCGACCGCTATCTGCGGCAGTTTTCCGCCCTCGCCCAGCGCAACGATGATCGCACGCTCCTGCTCGTCCGGCCGCGCTGAGAGCGGCCGCCGGTAGGTTTCAAAACGTGTATTTAATGTCCGCGCCGACCAGCCAGCGGACGTAGTCGCGGCCGGGTTTGTTGGCCACGGCGGAGTCGCTCCACTCGCGGCTGATGCTGGCGTCCAGTTTGGTCTTGGCGTTGAGCGCATAGGCGGCGCCGCCCGATACGGTGTAGATGGAGTCGTTCCGGTAGTTGGCCGGCGTGACGTATTCGAGATTGTCGCCTTTCTGGTAATTAAAACCTGCGGCGGTGCTCCACGTTTTTGAAAAAGTGTGTTTCCACACGAAATCGTAGAGGGTGTTTTCGTAAGCGCCGCGCCCGCCCGACGACAGCCAGAGATAATCTTTCATCGAGAGGGTGAAAGCGTCGCTCTTGGACGGTGTCCATATGGTGGAGCCTTCGGCGTAATGCGCGGCGCGGGTGCGGTCAAAGCCGGCCGCCACGGCGGAATCCGTGTATTGGCGAACATCAGGACCGCCGAGAAACTTGAGGGAAAAAGACGGGCAGACCTTGCCTTCAACGCCGAGGAGGAGGCGCGTGAGCGTGTTGGAGCAGTTATTTTTCAAGCCGAGTAGATTTCCCTGCCGCTGTTTGCCGAAACGCACGCCGGCGACGAGCGCGAGATCTTTGTGGGCCAACCAGCCGATGTCCGCGCCCGCCGACCATTCGGAGCGGTCCACGTAGTTGGCGTAGCCCGGAATCGCGCCGATGCCGGCCGTGGGTTCTTGTGCGGTGCGGAAATCCTGAAAACTGGCGGCGCCCACCGCGCGCAGGAATGCCTCCGGACAAGCCGCGTAGGTGAGATTGCCACTTACTTTGGTGGCGGTTTGGTCGCGCCGGGAGCGGACCTGCTCGCCGCCGATTGCAGGTGTGCCGCCCGCCTGGCCGAAGATGGGCGAATCAGAGGAACCATCGACGATCAGCAGATTGCCCTTCGCATCGTAACTCCAGGCGCCGCTCTGTCCGTGCAGGCCGGCGTTGAGGCGGTGATCGTCGTGATTTTCAGAACCAAAACGCTGGTAACGGATAAACTCCGGAGCGTAGCCGATGTCGAGGGCGAGAAGCTTGTCCGGTTGCCACGTTGCGCCCAGGGCCGCCGATGCAGCATAGACCATCGAGCCCGCTTCAGCCGCCACACCCTTGGCATTCACCGTCATGGGGTTTCTGTCCTGAAGGAAGACATTGTCATCGTAAACCGCGCGAGCACCTGTGGCCGCGCTGGTTTTCCACGCCGCGCCGGTTTCGGCCGCGCCGGCGAAACAGGCGAGTAGCATGAGAACGGTGATGGCTAGAGTGTGACGTGAAGCGTTCATGACCGTCCACTTTAACGCGGGCGGCGGATTGTCGCGGGGCGTATATTGGGATTGTTTGCGCGCCGGTTGACCATCCTGCGGGGTTTATATTTGCGTGCGGTTGACCAAAAAACGCAGAGCATGAATGCCGCAATGCTGCCATGCTCGAAGCGATGAACCGGTCCTTTCACCTTTTAAAACACGGCCATAACGGCCCCGTCTGCCCAACCGAAAGCAGCGGAAGGATGGGCGCATGAGCACCGACTATCAACCGTGGGTCAAAGATGACCAGCGCGAGGTCACCCGCCTTTGTGCGCAGACTGGGCTCATGCTTCTCCAGCACAGCGCGGAAAGTGCCCTTGCCGAATCCGTGGCGCGCCGCCTGGGACTGGCGCTGCGCATGGATTCGGTCGAGATCGCCCTCATGGCCAACGGCATCACCGTGACGACCATTCGCGACGGCCGATGCCATACGACCGTTCGGAGAAACATCGACCGTGGCATCAACATGCACGTCGTCACGGAAGTGCAGCGCACGATGCTTCTCACCGAGGAAAAAAAACTCGGGCTGGCCGAGGTCGCCCGGAGGCTGGATGAGATTAAGCCGTTCCGCTATCCGCGCTGGCTGGTCTCGGTGATGGTAGGGCTCTCGTGCGCCGCCTTTGCGCGGTTGGGTCTTCTCGCGCGCGGCGCGGACGCCGATCTCGGCACCTTTGTCCTCACCTTTGTTGCTAGCGGCGTGGCCATGCAGGTGAGGCAATGGCTCGCGCATCTGCATTTTAACCCGCTGCTCAATTTCGCCACCGCCGCATTTGTGGCCACGTCCATCGCCGCGCAAGGCGTCATCCACGGCTGGGTGGACAGCCCGAAGGTGGCCATGTCGGCGTGCGTGCTCCTGTTCGTGCCGGGCTTTCCGCTCATCAACGCGGTCTCCGACATGGTCAAGGGCTACATCAACACGGGGATCTCGCGCGGTGTCATGGCCGTGCTGCTGCTGCTGGCTTGTTGCGGCGGGATCGTCTTCGCCATGACGGTATGGAACGCCTGGACCTGGTTATGAACATGCTACTCTCGCTCTTGCAGGACTTCGGGCTCGCCGCCGTGCCCGCGGTCGGCTTCGCCATGATTTTCAACGTGCCCAAACCCGCGCTCAAATACTGCGCCGTCGCCGGCGCCATCGGCCATGCTCTGCGGTTCAGCCTCTACAAGATCGGGCCGCTGCCCATTGAGTGGGCCACGCTCATCGCCGCGAGCGTCATCAGCATGATCGGCATTTACTGGGCGCAAAAATGGCGCGCCCATCCCAAGGTGTTTACCGTGGCGGCGATTATCCCGATGATTCCCGGCGTTTATTCTTTCACCGCGCTGCTGGCGCTGGTGGAGATCGAGCGCAAGGGCTTCACGCCGGAGCTTCTCAGGACCGCGTTTGATAACGGGTTCAAGGCCGTCTTTATCGTGGCCGCTCTGGCGCTCGGCCTGGCGTTGCCGGGAATGCTCTTTTATCGACGCAGACCCGTGGTGTAGCGAACCCGTCCGTCGCGCCGCGCTTTTCCATGAAATGCGCCCTGTTCGACAATATACGAGAGGCGTTTTCCACTCGTTAAGGGGAAGGTGTCGGCCATGGACTGGCTTAAGCAATTGTTTGTTGTGGAGTCCGTAGCCCGCACCGTCATCTTGATCGGGTCGGCGTATTCCGCCGGGCTGTTGTTGGGTAAATCAAAGTTTTCGGTGTGAGCATGGGTGTGGCCGGCGTATTGTTTGCCGGCCTCGCGCTCGGGCATTTTTCATCTTACCTTTGACGACAAGGTGATGGAATTCGTCCGCGAGTTCGGACTCATTCTTTTTGTCTATACACTGGGTTTGCAGATCGGACCGGGTTTTTTCGCGGCGCGGCGCTCTCGGGGAATCGCGCTCAACCTTTTCGCCGCATCAATCGTTTTCTGGGCGTCGTGGTTGCGGCCGGCGGGATCATTCCCGGGCGCGTTGATGTGCCCGCGGGCGTCGGCCTGCTTTCGGGGGCCACGAACCAACACGCCCAGCCTGGCCGCCGCGCAGCAGGCGCTGCAGGAAGCCGGCGCCGCCGAGGATGCCGCCGTGGTGCAGGGACTCGGCTACGCCATCGCCTATCCGTTCGGTATCGGCTGGATCATTCTCACGATGATCATCGTGCGCACGGTATTCCGCATTGATGTGAAAAAGGAGGTTACGGAGGCCGAGGCCTTGCAACGTCCGTCGGTTCCGCCCCTCGCCACGCGCAATTTTGAGGTGCGTAATCCCAACCTCGTCGGCTGCGTGTTGGGAGAGGTCCCCGGGCTGAACGGTTCCGGCGCGGTGGGCTCTCGTTTTTCGCGCGAAGGCGTCGTAGCGGTCGCCAAAGCCGACACCCCGGCTCCAGCTGGGAGACATCCTGCATTTGGTCGGGCCAGCGGCCGATCTGAACACATTGCGCATCGTCATCGGGAGCGAGGCGGGCGTGGATCTTAAGACTCTGCCCGGTTCGGTCACCAACCGCCGGATCATCGCTACCCACTCCGCGTTGTTTGGAAAGCCTCTGGCCGATCTCACCGCCTTCGCCCAGCATCAGGTGGTCGTCACGCGCATCACGCGCAACGGGCTGGGGTTTTCGCTAAAGCCAGGGTTCCGCCTGCAATTTGGCGACGTCCTGATGGTGGTTGGCGAAGCGCCGCAGATCGATG
Source organism: Verrucomicrobiota bacterium (assembly GCA_025352985.1). Taxonomy (GTDB): domain Bacteria; phylum Verrucomicrobiota; class Verrucomicrobiia; order Opitutales; family Opitutaceae; genus Rariglobus. The sequence goes on along the minus strand of JANXRL010000181.1, from coordinate 10,432 downwards.
AGGTCGCCATTATGGTGGGTAATTCGTCCAAGGCGCTCGGCACGCCGCAGCCGCTCACGTTTTTCCTCGGCATCGCGTTGGGCGTGCTGGCGGTCGCCATCCTACTTTTCCTGCCTGGCCTGCCTGCCGCGGTAAAGCTGGGCCTGGCGGGCGGCCCGCTGGTGGTGGCCATTCTTCTCTCGCGTCTCACGACCACGGGGCCGCTCATCTGGCACATTCCGCACACGGCGAACCACATGATCCGCGAGATCGGGATTTCGCTTTTTCTGGCGGTGGTCGGCAGCAAAATCGGGCGAGAAATTTGTCTCGGTGCTCCTCGGTGCCGAAGGCCTTCGCTGGCTCGTTTACGGTGCCCTGATAACCATCGTCCCCCTGCTTATCATCGGCTTCGTTGGCCGCGCCTGAAGAAGGTCAATTACGCCGAGCTTTGCGGCCTGCTGGCCGGCAGCATGACGAATCCGCCGGCGCTGGCGTTTGCCCAACAGACGACCGGCAGCGATGCGCCTGCGGTGGCGTATGCGACGGTCTATCCACTCGTGATGCTCCTGCGCGTTTTCACCGGCCAGCTGGTGGTGTTTCTATTTCCCCGGGCCTCGACGCTCTGAGCCGGCCTGCGCCGGAAATCAGGGATACAACGATTGCTCGGACCACTTGTTGCCGTGGCGGGTGTAGAACCGCCGCTCGTGCAGCCGGAACGGACACTCCTGCCACAGCTCGATGGTCTCATGAACCAGCCGGTATCCGGACCAGTTGGCCGGCCGGGGCACGCGACCGCGGGGATGACGGATCATCTCGGCGGCGATGCTGCGCTCGAGCTCGGCATAGCCGTCGAGCGGCTGCGACTGCTTCGAGACGCGCGCGCCGATACGGCTCAGATAGGGGCGCGAGTTAAAATAGGCGTCGGCCTCCTCGTTGGTGACGGGTTCGACACGCCCGGTGACGCGCACCTGGCGGCCAGGGGGATTCCAGTAGAAGCAAAGGGCGGCGTGGGGGCAGTGGCGAAGATCGGCGGCCTTGGGGCTGTCGGTGTTGGTATAAAACACGAACCCCTGCTGGTCGGCGTGTTTGAGGAGGAGCATGCGCACGGCGGGGTGGTTGTTCTCATCAACGGTGGCCAGTGCCATGGTGGCGGGTTCTGGGACGCCGTGGCGCTTGGCGTCGTCCAGCCAGGTTTGAAACGTGTGTAGCGGGTCCGTCATAAGAAGGGATTGTAGAGATCATGGGCGGTGGTCGCTGCGCATGGGTTGACCATCACTGCGCAAAAACCACCCGTCCTCTCCGTCCATCCTTCGGGCCAAGGCCATCGGCCTCGGATAATTTGTCACTTATTAAGTGACAAATTATCCGTAAGGGAACAGGGTGGGTTTCATGAAAAAAGGTCTTTCCAGCACCGGGGTGCCGACCCCTCGTAATTTGATCGCCGATTTGTTGTTCACCTTAGGTGAGCTGGCAGTGGAACAGGCTGGGCGCGCCGCAGCGCAACGCAGTGCCGCCCGCCGTGTCCGCAAGGGAGCCACTTTGCGGCCCGGAGACGACACACCGTTATGGAACTCGCTTGTTGAAAGAACTAAGCCGTATCTTGATAAGCGCGGGGCAAAAGCTAATCTTGCCCGGGTGCTGGAGGTTCCCCGCCAACGGGTGAGCGACTATTTCGTCACGCGCACGCAGATGCCGGATGCGGAGCGGATGTTGCATGTTCTTCTTTGGCTTGCATCCCGACAAACGCCGGGAACGCTCGGAAAAATCCCCAAGCCAGTCAGATAAAATTTGTCACTTATTAAGTGACAAATAGGTCTTGGTGATGGGCAGAGTTTTTGGGGGACGGGTGGACGATCGGGTAAACGGGACTCGCCAGCGGGGCGGGGCGGCATCTTGGTATGGATGCCTGCCGAGCCTGGGGCCGCGGGCGTATCGTGAGCCAACCAGCCTGTATCAACTGCGGCGTGTGCTGCTTTTCCAAACTGGCCGCCTACGTGCGCGTAACCGGCGCCGATTGGGACCGGCTTGGCGTCGAAGCGGAACGGGTCGGCCATTTCATCGGGCATCGCGCCTACATGAAGATGACCGACGGACACTGCGCGGCGCTCGCGCGGCGGCGCTCGGCGGATGGGGGGACGGAGTTTTTCTGCGCGGTTTACGAAAAACGACCTCAGGTGTGTCGCGATCTGGCGCGGGGTTCGCCGGCGTGCGAAGGCGAACTCGCGGCGAAGGCGGACCGGGTGGCACGGCACGAGGCTTGAAACGGCGGCCTTGTGACGATGAGATTCCAGTCATGAGCGAAATCCCTGCGGCCACCGACGAGGAGCTGGTGCGGTTTTTGGCGGCGCCGGTGCCGAGGGTGGTGCCCGTTTCGTTGAAAAGGGATGCGTTACGAGAGGCCAGCTCAGGGATGTTGGTTTTGATGGGAGTGATTTTTTTAGGAATGGGGCTTTTTTTTGTGAAGGTATTTTTACCTTGGCGGCAGATGGATGAGTGGAGGCTGTCGGCTAGCCAACCGGCGGTGGAGCAGGGAAGGATAGTCGTAGTCGGGCGGACGACTATAAGCATCAATAAGCGAAGGGTGATGCGCTATGCCTTTGAGTTTAAAACAGCGCGGGGAGAAGGAATAAACGGCGAGTGTTTTACGACTGGGCAGAAGTGGTCGGTGGGCGATTCCGTAAAGGTGCGCTATGATGGTGCCGAGCCCGCGCTGGCTTGTCCCGAGGGCGCACGACTGAGCCAAGGCAGCCTGGGTGGCGCGTTCGTGCTGATATTTCCGATCGTTGGCGGGGGGCTTATCTTTTGGGTCGTCCGTTCACGGAAGAGGACACTGTGGATAATGCAGAACGGCACGCTGGGGGATTTTCGGGTGACGGCCATTGAGCCGACCCGTGTGACGATCAACAAGCAGCCGCAGTTCAAAATCACGCTTCAGCGGGTCGATCAAGCCGACGCCGCGCCGCACGAGGTGCGCTGGTATAAGCCGGAGTTGGTGGCCTTCGCGCGGGAACGGCAGAAAAACGGGCAGGCGGTTTTCGGGCTGTTTGACCCGGCGAAGCCAAAGAAGGTGCTGCTGCCGGAGGCGTGGGCGGCGCGGGGTTGAGCCGAAACCAAGCAGGGGGAATTTTTCAACCCGCGAGAGCCTCGCGGACGAGTCCCGCGATGGCGGGCGGGAGTTCGAGGCCCAGGGCGGCTTGCTGGGCGGCGGGGCTCAGCTTGCGCCAGGTTTTCTGCAAAATATCGACGAACTTCTCGCGCGGATAGTCGGCGTGTTGCGCGGCGAAGGCGCCGATTTCGTTTTCCAAAAACACGAGAACGGCGGCGTCTTCGAGGGCTTGCGTGCCGGGGTTGGTCTTGAGGCCGTTTTTGGAAATCCAGGTGCGCGCCTCGTCGGCTTCCATCGCGGGCACGCCGCCGGCGAGCAGGAGATCACGGGCGCGGTCGGCTTGCCTGATGTAGAGCGAGCGCCGCCAGGCGAGGTAGCCGACCTTGCCTTCGGGAAAAGTGGAGCGGGGCGTGAGCCAGCGTTCGAGGTGCTGGCAGCGGGCGGCGAGCAGGAGGATGGGCGACGCGCCGGGGATGAGTTTAGCCACCCAGGCTTCGACGCGGTCGGCGTAAGCGAGTTCGGCGGCGCGTCCATCGGGCGTGCGCGCGGGGTCGGCGACGTGGGCGGAGTCGATGAGCGAACGGGCGCGGTCGTGGGCGGTCATACGGGCGCGAGCTTCAATCCGTCAGGCCGTTGGCGGCAAGGATCTGCTGGCGGACGCCGTCGGCCCAGTCGGTCAGAAGCTTCGTCTGCGCGGGCGTGAGGCGGGCGTCGGGATGACCGAGTTTATACGAGGCGAGCGGCATCTCACGGTCGGTCACCTCGTCGATGATCTGGTCGAGTTTGTTGGCGGCGCGCTTGGGCGAGTAGGTGGAAAACTCGGAGAAGTTGAGGCGGGCCTTGCCGTCGTGGACGTGGGAGGCGAGCCACCAGGCGGCGGGCTGGACATCGGCATACCACGGGTAGCGCGTGGTGTTAGAGTGGCAATCGTAGCAGGCGACCGCGAGTAGCTGCTTGACGGCGGGCGGCGTGGGGTAGTGGTCGGTGATGTCGTTTTCCGAAGGACGCGGAGCGATGTTTCGGGCGGGGCGGACGAACTGGATCGCGATGAAAAGGACGACGAGACCGAGGGTGATTTTTTTGATGAGCTTCATCGTTTCCTGATGACACGCGGCGCGAGGCGTGGTGTCAAAAAAGGAAACCGTGAAGTGCGGGCGGGTTCACAGGGAGCGGAGGAAGGCGAGGAGTTGCTGCTGAGACGCGGCGGGGAGCTGGGCGTAGCGGGTGCGGGCGGCGGTGGCTTCGCCGGCGTGGGCGCGGATGGCGGCGTCTAGGGATGGGGTGCGGCCGTCGTGCAGGTAAACAGGGCGGGAGCCGGCGCCCCAGAGCGGGGCGGTGCGTATGTCGCGCGCGCCGGCGGTGCCCTGGACGATGCCATCGCCAAGCGCGCCCATGTCGTGCAGCAGGAGATCGGAGTAGAGCGGCACGGTTTTGTTGGAGAGGGCGGCGACGGGGCTTGGGCCGGTGGTGAGCGACGGGGTGTGGCAGGCGGTGCAATTGATGGAGGTGAAGAGGCGTTCGCCGGCGATTGTGGCGGCGCTGGAGGCTCTGCGGGCGGGCGGGGCAAGCAGGCGCATGAAGTCGGCCGCGCGGTCCACGTCGCCTTTGCCGGCGGCGTTGACCTCGTCTTCGGGGTCTTGGATCTGGTCGGCACGGGCGAGGAGGGCGGCATTGCCGTTGGGGGCGTTTTCCTCGGGGAAGAAGCGATTGGTGATGCCCATCTCGTTCACAAACGCATCAGCGGAGAAGGCGAGGAGCGTGGCCTGCTGGGCCTTCCAGCCGAAGCGGCCCACGCGCTGTGCTCCGGTGGTGACGTCGTTGAGGAGGGAGACGTGGCCGTGGATGCCGTCGGCGGTCTGCGCGGCAGCGGCGGCGATGAGGGTGGCGTCGGGAATAGCCTCGATCAAACCGGCGCCGAAAACCGGCGTGGTGACGCGTTGCGCGACGGTGTTGGCGTTGCGGGGCACGACTTCGTGGAAGGCCGGGTCGATGGCGCGCGCCTGCAGGAGAGAGCCGCCGCGGGTGGTGAGCGGGTCGAAGACACCGTTGGTGGTGGCGCCGAAGCGCGTGACGACGCGACGGCTGGCGCCGCCGAGCGCGGGGTTGTTGTGACAGGCGGCGCAGGAGGAATCATTGAAGATGGGGCCGAGGCCGCTATCCACGGTTTCAACCTGACGGAAAACTGCCGCGCCGGCGCGAAAGGCGGCGAGTTCTGCGGAGGTAAGCCCGGTGAGCGGAACAGCGGGGGATGGAGGTGCGGGCGGAGGTGGCGGTGTTTGCGCGAAGGGGGTGCAAGCAATGGAAACCAATATCGCGGCCAGTGGTAGGGAGCGGCGCGTGTTCATGGGGTGGGCGTTTTAAGAAGGGAGGAGAACCAAGGGGAAACAATCACAGTTCGGGAGGAGGAGGCATGTCGCCTTCGGGCCCGCTTTCGCCGGGAAGAGGGGGCGGGCAGTGGGCAGGGTGGAGCTCGTCGGGGGTGAGCTGGCCGTCGCTGTTCTTGTCGAGCTTGGCGAGGGCGTCAGGAGCGGCGGCGATTTCTTCGGTGGAAAGGACCCCGTCGTGGTTGGTGTCAAAAAGCGTGAACGGCCCGAGGGCGTGCGGGCCGCGCATGGCGGGGCGGGTGTTGGCGGGCGTGTCGGCGGCGTGTGAGAAAACCACGATGGAAAGGACGAGGGCCAGCGCGCTGCTTAACAAAAGCCAGGAGGAGATCAGAGTTTTCATAGGGATGAGTTTCTGGCTCATGAAACCATCCCTGTGTTACGCCCGTATGAGCGCGGCCGGGAGATTTGTTAAGGCCGTGTAAACCTCACGCGACCGGCAGTCGCAGGATCGCGCGGAAGCCGCGCGGCTGGCGGTTTTCAAAACGCACGTCGCCGCCGCACGCCTCGGCGCAGCTTTTCACGATGGCGAGGCCGAGACCCGCACCGCCGGTTTCGCGGGAGCGCGCGGCTTCGGGGCGGAAGAGAGGTTCGCCAAGGCGGGCGAGCGCGTCGGCTGGCACGCCGGGGCCTTCGTCCTCGACGATGATGTCCACGGCGTCTCGGGCGTTTTCGGCGTGGAGGGTGATGGCGGCGGCGCGGCCGGCGTGGCGGAGGGCGTTGCGCACGAGGTTGCTTAGGGCGCGGGCGAGTAGGTCGGCGTCGGCGCGCACGGCGAGGGTGTCGGGCAGGTCAACGCGCACGGCGTCGTCGGCCGCCTCGCGGGCGATCACACGCGCGACGAGCGGGGCAAGGGGAACGGAGGCGAGCACGGCGTCGCGGGCGCGCAGGCCGGCCTTGGTGAAGGCGAGGAGCTCGCCGACGAGGGCGGCCATGTGATCGACCTCTTCGCGCACGTCGGTGATGGCGTTGTGCAGACCTGGGTCGGCGCGTTGCTGCAAGATCTCCACGCTCACCTGCATGCGGCCGAGCGGCGAGCCAAGTTCGTGGGCGATGTCGCCGAGGAAGCGTTTCTGGCCGGTGACGAGACGGTCGAGGCGGCCCGCCATGCGGTTGACGGAGCCGCCGAGCGCGCCGAGTTCGTCACGGCGTTTCTCGGCCACGCGGGTGCCGAAGCGGCCGTCGGCGATGGCTTCGGTGGCGCGGGTGAGACGGCCGAGGTCGCGGGTGAGGCCGCGCACGAAGGGCAGCCAGAACAATAGTGAAACCACCACGGCGCCGGCAGCCAGCCATAGCCACGGGGTGAGATCGAGGAGTTGCAGCAGGCGGCCGAGGGTGGGCACGCGCAGCACCATGGTCACGCCGGGGCGGGCGGCCTCGGGGGCCTTGACGCGCACGGCCAGCCAGAAGACTGCGGGAGTGCCGGCGTGGACCAGCATGCGCTGGGGGTGGGGGGCGGGCGGGCCCGGAGCATCTTCGGGCGGGCCCGGGGGGCCGCCGGGTTCGTCTTCGGGGGGCGGGCCTTGAAACCGTGAGGGCCGGGGCGGGCGTTTAGGTCCGAACATGCCGCGAAGCTCGGACGGGAGTTCGGCGCGGTCGCCGACGAGCGTTTCGCCGCCTTCGCCGATGAACGCCACGGAGACGCCGTGCTTTTCCCCGAAGTGGGCGAGCGTTTCCGCACGGTTGGCGGGGAATTGGTCGTGCAGTTCGGCGGCGGTGGCCTCCGCCAGATCCTGGATGCGCCGGCCGGGGGGGCCTTCGACGAGTGCGCTCCATTTGAAACCGCCCTGGGTCACGATGAGCCCCGTCGCGAGTGTGACCAGCAACGCGAGGTTGAGGAGGAGCCAGCCGGAGACTTTCAGGGCGAGGGGGAAACGCATGGCGCAGACGGGGGCCGATCAGGGCGAGGCGGGATCAGTGAGCATGTAGCCGGCCGAGCGGAGGGTGCGGATGAAGCGCGGGTTCTTGGCGTCGTCGCCAAGTTTTTTGCGGAGGGCGGAGATATGGACGTCGATCGAGCGGTCGAACACCTCGTAGTTGCGGTCGCGGATCTCGTCGAGGAGCGCCTCGCGGGTGCGCACGCGGCCGCGCGCCTTGGCGAGGCTGGCGAGCAAATCGAACTCGACGGGGGTGAGGGTGAGCGGCTGATCGGCCAACAGTGCGAGGCGGGCCTCGGGCTGGACGCGGAGCGGGCCGACGACGATCTCAGCGGCGGGGGCGGTGTCGGCGGGGCCGCGGGCGGTGCGGCGCAACACTGCGCGTAGGCGGGCGAGCAGCTCGCGGGTGGAAAAGGTTTTCGGCAGGTAGTCGTCCGAGCCGACTTCAAGGCCGACGATGCGGTCGGTCTCGTCGCCGCGCGCGGTGAGCATGAGCACGGGGATGTCGCTGGAGCGGCGTATGCGGCGCAGGACCTCGAAGCCGTCGAGGCTGGGCAACATCACGTCAAGGATGACGGCCTGCCACGCGGCGTCGGGGGCGGTCGCCCGCTCCGCGCCGGTTGCGCCGTCATGCTCGGCGGTCACGTCGAAACCAAGTGGTCCTAGGTAGTCGCCGACGAGCCGGCAGAGCTTCCGGTCATCGTCGATCATCAACAGGCGGATGCGGCCTGCGGGGGGGGCGGGAACGGCAGTCATGGGGCCAGCCAAACCGGTTTTGGCGGAGAAAGCAGGCCACTTTACGCGGGCTTAACAATTTTCCGCGCGGCGGGGCGCGGGACGTTATTGGGCGGTCGCTTAGGGTGTGGCCGCGGGGGACGTCGCCGGTTTTTCCACGCTTTGCTGGCGAAGCGCCTTAATCTCCCTGGCTTTGGCGGTGATGGCCTTCAAGTCCGCAGAGGGCAGTTCGAGATAGTCGGCGGTCTGGAGGAGCGCGATGATCTCGGCGGTCGAATCGGATTTCTTGGCGGCGGTGCGCAGCAACGGCGACGCGGCGGCGTCGCCCCGGCGGACCAGTCCGGCCAGAGCGGCGGAGCGGATATCGGCGTTGTCGGTGTCGGCATACGCGACGAGGGCTTGCAGGGATTCGGGCGTGTCGGCCTCGGCGGCTGCGTCGATCGCGTTAAAAGTTTGATGCAGCTCATCGAGCGTGGTCACGGGGCTATTGGCAGCAGGCTTCTGCGGGTTTGCGCCGAGGGTTGTCGCTGATGCGGCGTTACGGGAAACGGCCGAGGCAGGTGCGAGCGGGCCAGCAGGGTTATGGGCAGCCGAAACCGTAGGCGAAGCAGGGGGCAAGTTCGGTCCACGGGCAGGCGAGACGGCCGTCACGAGTGGCTTGGCCGTAGAAACAGGGGCAGGGGCCGAAGCGTAAAAATATGCACCAACAACCGCTCCAAATAAACCGATGATAACGAGGGCTGTGACGAGGGATTTATTCATAAACAGAAAAGCCGACCTGCAGGGCAGGCCGGCTTTATGCCTTAAATAGACAGGGAGCTAAATCAGTCGTAGTAGTTGTTGTAGGCGGTCACGTAGGCCGTCACGTCGGCCACGTCGCTCATGGGCGAAACCGTCATGGAGCCAGTCAGCGTGGTGCCATCGTAGTTGGTGCCGATGATGCCGGTCACGTTGGTTGAGCCAATGGTGACTTTGACTACGCTTGGAGTGGGTAGTTTTGTTGTGCGGGTGGCGGTGTAGGAACCGCTTGAAGTGATGAAACCAAAGGTCTCGAAATAGCTTTCGTTCAAGGGGTTGAAGTAAAGGTAGGCGGCGCATTGCTCGCTGGTGTTACTAAAGCGATCCGTGTAAACAAAGGCTTCACCTTTAACGGCTCCAGTTGTGGTGCCGACCTCGGTGTAATAAGGAGGTTCCTCGCTATTGATGCCGTAATAGGTGTTGATCGGAGTGTTGCCGTAATTGCTGCTGGTGGTGGAGCTGCCGATGCAGGTGATCGATTTGCTATCCCTGCTTACGATGAAGTAACCGCCGATATTATTGGCGGTGACAAACTTGATGGTGTAGCCGGAAACCTTGCCGGAAAGGTCATAGCGAGCGATCAGGTCTTTGATGAACTCGTTATTGGAGTATTTGCTCTTCACGATGACCGATCTGTAATATTTGAGGTAGCTCGTTTTGGTATCAGTTATGGTTTTGGTGTATTCACCATTAAAGCCGCCGTCTTCATACGACATGACGAAATTGAGAGTGACCGTGCCAATCTTGCCGGGGGTGGCGATGCTTACAGCAGCGTAGGAGGAGAGCGGTGCGAAAACCGCGAGGACCAGTGAGGCCAACTTAAGTTTCATATTCATTTTTGTTCAGTATGGTAGTTGAAGCTATCGGAGTAAACAGGACGTGCTGACTGAATTTTTCAAACGGTTTTTACTTTTTGTAGCAAGAAGCAATTTCCCTCTGTTACGAGTGGCATTAATTGGTGCGAACTGTGCTTTATGGGTGCTTACTATGAGATGTATATGGTCAAGGGCATGGTTGATCTTTGTGGCCGGGTGGACGCTGGTCGCGTGTATGGCTGCGGAAGAAAAGGCTCCGCTGGAGCCCATGGGCGTCATCCGGCAGGCGATTTCGGAAAAGGGCGTGCTGGCGTTCGTCTATCACGGGCATGAGCGGACGGTGGAGCCGCACGCGGTCGGCAAAACGACCGATGGCAAGCCGGCGTTGCTCGGCTGGCAGACGGAGGGTGGCAGCAACACGGAGCCACCGCCGGGCTGGCGCACGTTTTTGCTCGGTGAGATCACAGTGCTCAAGCGGACCGGGAAAACCTTCGAAACGCCGCGCGGGGATTACCGCACGCAAAACCGCACGCTGAAAACCGTGGACGCCGAGGTGACGCCGTAAGTTCGGGTTTGGACGTGTCGGGGCTTTGGGTGTTCGGGGCGGTCCCAGCGGTCCCGCCCTACCTAAAATCTTGATCAGTAAACGTGTTCTTCGAGGAGGGCGAAGAGTTCGGTTTCGGTGACGCGGCGCTGCTGCATCGAGTCGCGTTCGCGGAGGGTGAAGGTGTCGCCCTCCTT
>JANXRL010000178.1 GCA_025352985.1 Verrucomicrobiota bacterium | reverse complement strand
CGATGATCGAGGGCTGGATGCCCTCGGTGGGCTCGTCAAGGATCAGGAGCTTCGGCTTGGTGAGAAGGGCGCGACCAATCGCGAGTTGCTGCTGCTGTCCGCCGGAGAGCACGCCGCCCTTGCGCGAAAGCATTTCCTTGAGGACGGGGAAAAGCGTGAAGACCTTGTCCAAGCCTTCGCGAGCCTCAGCACCCTTGCGTCCGTGGACGACCAAACCGACGTGGAGGTTTTCCTCGATGGTGAGATGAGGAAAAATATCGCGGCCCTGCGGCACGTAGCCAATACCAGCGCGAGCGCGGGCATCGGGCGGGAGCTTATCAATGCGCTTTCCGTCCAGGGTGATCGAGCCGGCGCGGATCGAGCGAAGCCCCGTGATGGAACGAAGCGTGGTCGTCTTGCCGACGCCGTTGCGTCCCATGAGGGCGACGAGTTCGCCGGATTTCACTTCGAGGCTCACCCCGCGCAGGATGCGGGAACCGCCGATGTCGGCCTCAACAGATTCTAATTGGAGAAGAGCGCTCATTTGTTGGACTTTCCGCGACCGAGATACACCTCGCGAACCTTGGGGTTGGACTGGACGGCATCGAATTTCCCTTCGCAGAGAACGCTCCCCTGGTGAAGGACGGTGACCTGCCCGTCGCGGGCGATTTGTTTTACGAAAGTCATGTCGTGCTCGATGACGATGATGCTGTGCTTACCAGCGAGCGAAATGAGGAGTTCGCCGGTGCGATGGGTTTCCTCGTCGGTCATGCCGGCGGCGGGCTCGTCCACAAGAAGAATTTTCGGATCCTGTGCCAGCAGCATGCCGATCTCCAACCACTGTTTCTCACCGTGGGCGAGCTGGCCGGCCTTCCAGTCGCGTTTGCCATCGAGGCGGATGAGCTTGAGCAACTCGTCGATACGGTCGCGATCCGTGGAAGAATGGCGCTTGAAGATGGAGGCGAACACACCGCGCGATCCCTTGAGGGAAAGAACCAGATTATTGAAGACAGTGTGCTCGGTGAAAACGCTGGGCGTCTGGAATTTTCGTCCTACGCCGAGACGGTTGATCTCGTATTCGTTGAGCTCGGTGAGGTCGGTGTCGAAACCGAACTCGATCTTGCCCTTGTCCGGCTTGGCGCGACCCGTGATGAGATCGAAAAACGTGGATTTACCCGCACCGTTGGGACCGATGACGGTGCGCAGTTCGCCTTCGAAGAGGTAGAAGGTGAGGTCGGTTATCGCCTTGAACCCGTCGTAGGTTTTCGAGACGTCCTCGACGGTGAGCATGTATTTGTTGTTCATGGCGGATCAGGCGGAAGGCTGGCGGGTGACACGCTGCCAGAGAGACTTAAGGCGGGCGGGGATGCTCACGATACCGCCGGGAAGGAGAAGCACGACCACGACAAACAACCCGCCAAGGATAACCAACCAGTAATCGGGAGCCGCACGGGAGGCCCAGCTCTTGAGCGAGTTGATGCTTATCGCACCAATAATCGGACCAACGAGCGTGCCGCGTCCGCCAACCGCACACCATACGACCGCTTCGAGCGACTTGTCTGGTGTCATCTCGGACGGGTTAATGATGCCAACCTGCGGAACATAAAGCGCACCGCCGATGCTGGCGATGAGCGCCGCGATCACGAAGATGAAAAGCTTGAAGTGGGCGGTCGCGTAGCCGCTGAAGAGCACGCGGTTTTCACCGTCGCGGATGGCGCGCTGCACGAGGCCGAACTTGGTATGGCTTAACAAGCGCAGGGAGGTATAAACCAAGAGGAGCACGATCGCCGTGACAATGAACAGGCCGCGCTGGGTAGTCGCCGAGCGGAGGTCATGACCGAGAATGAACTTGAAGTCGGTGAATCCATTATTTCCACCCATCAGCATGTCATTGCGGAAAAACATCAGCGACGCGCCATAGGTGAGCGCCTGGGTGAGTATCGAGAAATAGACGCCCTTGATGCGCGAGCGGAAGGCGAGGAATCCGAAGACAAGCGCCAGCAAACCCGGGAGCAAAAGAATCAGTGAAAAAGCGAACGGAAAACTGGAGAAGGGCTTCCAGAATTTGGGCAATTCAGTCCAACCGAGAAACACGAGGAAGTCGGGAATGGGCTTATGATATTGGCCCAAGTCCCCAATCATGCGCATCAGATACATGCCCATCATGTAGCCCCCCAGACTAAAGAACAAAGCCTGCCCCAGACTCAGCAGTCCCGTGTAGCCCCAGAGCAAATCCACCGAGATGGCGAGCAGGGCGTAGCAAAGATACTTGCCCCAAAGATTGATCGTGAAATCGCTGACCATGCCATGGGCATTGAGCAGCGGGAAAATGACAATGAAGAACAAACTGATGAAGCCGGCGGCGATCAGTTCGACTTTGTGTCGCGTGGAAAGGGAGGACATGGGACGGGAGAAATGGGTTAAAGACAGAAGGCTGCTAGCAGGCGATGGGTTGAAGAACCGCGGGCCAGCAGGCCACATACATCAATCATCAAGATTGCGGCTGCGGGTGACGAAAAGGCCGGACGGTTTCCACTGTAGGAACAGGATGATAGCCACGAGCACGAGAATCTTGCCGAGCACCGGATTGAGCAGGATTTGCTGGAGCGACTGGTCCACCAGCCCGATGCCGAGCGCACTGTAGATGGTGCCGGCGAGATTGCCGACGCCGCCGACTACGACGGTCATGAAGCAATCGACGATGTAGTTTTGGCCGAGCGAAGGGCCGACGTTGCCGATCTGGCTGATGAACGCGCCGGCAAGTCCCGCGAGACCGCTTCCGAGTCCAAAGGTAAGCATGTTAACCCGCTCGGTCCGCACACCCATGCAGGACGCCATGTTACGATTCTGCATGACAGAACGAATCAACAGGCCCAACGAGGTCTTGGTCAAAATAAGCCAGACGCCAAAAACAATCAGGCCCGCAAAACCGATCACGAAGATGCGATTCCACCCGAACGTGATGTCATCAATCGTCCAGTTGCCGCTCAGATAACTGGGGCTGCTCACCTGCACATTGTTGGAGCCGAACATAAGCTTGAGGGCCTGCTGCAACAGGAGGGACACACCCCATGTCGCCAGCAGGCTTTCTAAGGGGCGGCGGTAAAGAAACCGGATGATGCTTCGCTCCAAGGCGATTCCGACCAGCGCAGCGGTCAGAAAACTGAGCGGAAGTGCTACCATGAAGTAGGTCTGATAAAACCAGCCGGTCGCATGAATCCCGGGAATGGGGAGACTGAATCCAAAAAACGGGATAGTAATGCCGGTGCCGAAAATATTTTCGACCAGATAGGTCGTGTAGGCACCGACGGCGATCATCTCGCCGTGCGCCATGTTGATTACCCCCATGAGACCGAAGGTGATGGCCAGACCGATGGCCACGATGAGGAGAATGCTGCCGAGGCTTAAACCGCGAAAAAGAGTGCCGAAGAAATTGATTTTGGTCCTGTGAAGATCGATCGCCTTAAGGGCGTGTGCCCCAGCCTCCGCTAGCTCAGGTTTGCCGGCTTTTTCCGCATCGCGCATGGCGGTGCGGATCAGATCGTAGCTCGAAAGAGAATGAAGATCTTTGAGTTCATTGAACGCCGTGAGTTTATCCGCGTCGGAAGCCTTGAGCCGCGTGACCGCGAGAGCCTCGCGGAGAGATTTGCGGGCACCGGAGTCGGTTTCGAGCGCGAGCCGTTTTTCCAAGGCGGGTATTTTTTCGACGTCTTGGGAAAAACCGACCGCTTGGATCGCTTGAATTCGCTTAACCACGTCGGGCGTGGCCAGAGCGAGCAGATCCAGCACGTTTTTCATCGCACCACGCAACTCGGCATCATGCTCGACGGCGGTGAGATCACCGCCCACCAGATGCACGGGCTTGCCAGCGGCATCAAGCAGCGGCTGCCCATTGTCGATGCGAAGGGCGGCCTGGGCATCGTTGGCATCTTTCTCGCCGGCAAGCATGACTAGAATCGAAACCGAGCCTTCTGGGGTCTGGTAAACAAATAATCCGTCCTCTTTCCAAGCGGTAAGCAGAGGCTTGATCGCTTCGTCGCTTTCGCCGACGAGAGAGCCGATCAACTCGATCTTGCGAGCTTTGTCCTTGGCCAAAATAGCCTCGATGATGGTGTCGCGGGGCGCCTGGGCCGCAGATGCACACACCAGCGTCGCCAGAAATAAAAGATTGATCGAAAAAAATCGGGTAAGTGTGCGCACAATAAAACTGCTGAGTGGAAGTGGAGGGCAAAAAAAGGGCGGGTCCCTAGAGGACCCGCCCCTGTATGAACGGAATGTCTAGCAAAGCCTGTGCCTAAAAACGCAGGCCATGCGATTACTTGGCCTTGAACTTGCCGAGGAGCCAGGGCTCGCCGTAAACGTCCTTGAATTCCTCAAGGATCTTGAACTGACCTTTGGCCGTGGTTTCGCCAATGAACACATTTTTGGTCAAATGCATGTTCGGCTGAGTAGTGACTTTGCCGCCAGGTCCGTCGAAGGAGAGCCCGGACTTGAGGGCGGCGCGAACCTTGTCCACATCGAAGGAGCCGGCCTTTTCGACCGCAGCCTTCCAGAGATAGACACCGTCATAGCTAAGCACCATGGGAGAGCAGGTGACGCGGTCTTCTTTCACGATACCGGGAACGGTGGTGGTTTTCAGCCACTTCTTGAATCTGGCGACGAACGCCTTGTTGGCAGGGCTCTTGATGGACTGGAAGTAGGTCCAGCAACCGAGCTGACCGACAAGCTGCTTAGCGGGAAGACCGCGGAATTCGTCTTCGGAGATAGAGAAGGAAACAACCGGCGCGGTGTCGGCGGTGAGGCCTGCGGCGGCGTATTCCTTGAAGAAGGGAACGTTGGTGTCGCCGTTGAGCGTGCTCACCACGGCGGTCTTGCCACCGGCGGAGAACTGCTTGATTTCAGCAACGATCTGCTGGTAGTCGGTGTGTCCGAACGGCGTGTATTTACCGGCTGAGATGATCTTGCCGGAATCGTCCTTCTTGAAACCGCCACCGATGTTCTCAAGCGCAACGCCCTTGCTGAGGAGATACTCCAGCAGCACAAGGTTGGTGGTCTGAGGATAGACGTAATCGGTGCCGATCAGGTAGAACTTGGTGTAGCCCTGCTTGAGCAGGTAATCGATGGCAGGGGTGGCCTGCTGATTGACGGCTTCGGCGGTGTAGAACACGTTCTGGGATTCTTCTTGGCCCTCGTATTGAACGGGATAGAAGAGGAGACCGTTGTTCTTCTCATAAACGGGGAGCACAGATTTGCGGGAGACGGAGGTCCAGCAGCCGAAGGTCACGGCAACCTTGTCCTGCTCAAGGAGCTGCTTGGCCTTCTCGGCGAAGAGCGGCCAGTTGGAGGCACCGTCAACGACGACGGGCTCGATCTTTTTACCGAGCACGCCACCCTTGGCGTTGATCTCGTCGAAGGTGAAAAGAAGCACGTCGCGCAGCGAGGTTTCGCTGATAGCCATCGTGCCGCTGAGGGAGTGAAGAACGCCAACCTTGACGGTGTCTTCCGCGTGGACAGAACTGGCGAGTGCTCCGAGAGCGAGAGCACCAGCAGTCATCAACTGATTTACTTTTAACATGTGGTTTGGACTTGGTTATTTTTGAAACCCTCTAATCGCTAAAACGGCGACAGACGGGAGAACTCAAATAGCACTCCCTTTGCCAACTTGAGGAAAATTTCATCGGTCGGGGCATTTCGCGCCCTCACCCCATCGAACCCCCGGCCAATCCCGATTGGCGTGTGATTGGCCGAGCTTGCTTCAGCTTTAACTTTCCGCCCCCTCGTTAAACGGGCACAAAAAAGGCGGGCTGCGGAATTAACCGCAACCCGCCTTAAATTTATTTAGTTACCCGACCGGGATTCTGGTCCGAAACTCAGGAATTATCCTGAGCGCCAGATCAGAACACAGCGGCGCGCAACTAAACCATTTAGAACGTGAAGATAGCCTGCACGCCGTAGAAGAAACCACGGGAGGTCAGGAGCTTGTAGGTGCCAGGGCCGACACCCTCTTTGCCATCAGCATACGACACTTCACCACGAATCTTCAAGTTGGAGGTAACCGCGTAAGTGGGAGCCAAGGTGTAATAGGAACCCGTGTCACCTTTAGCAGTATTCAAGCAGCTAGCGCGAGCAATGCCGGTGAACTTATCGGTGAAGGCATACTGCACTTCGCCGAGGTAACCCGTGCCAATGCTCGACTGGGTGTCAACTTCAGCCGCGAGGGTCGTCTTGGCGTTCAGAGCATAGCTGGCCCAGAGATCGAGGATTTCGACCTCGGCACCACCTTCATCATCATAAGCGCCGCCCAACCAGAGGGTCAGCTTGTCGATGCCGGTGTAGGTGACGTAGGCCTCGGAGCCAACGCGTTTGAAATCACCGTCACCCTGCAGGAAGCCCGTGCCACCGAAAACAGAGTCAACAATCGCGATGCCCGCGCCCCAGGTCTTGGAAGCGTAGTCAACCTTGGCGCCCGTGTGATACGTTGCGACGGCAAAAATCGTCGAACCGTAGGTCAACTGGGTCATGTTGTTCGGATCAAAAGCCTCGTAGCCGAGGTAGCTGAGGAACTTACCAGCGGTGACGGTGAATTCGTCCTTGGTGTAGGTGGCGTAGATGTCTTGGATGCCGGAACTGTCGCCGCCACGGGTGGGAATGTAGAGCAAGCTAACCTTGCCGCCGAAATCACCATACTTGCCGACAGCGGCCAGTTTGATGGAGTCGAGCTCGTTGCTACCCGAATTGAACAGGGTGGTAACGTTTTTGGATTTGGTGTTGTCGCTGTAGGTGCCAGCGGCAGCAGCGTAGCCGTTGAATGAGAGGTAATCGTTGACTTTGATGTCAGCGGAGGCGGTCACGGCCAGCGCCACGAGGGACGCGGTCCAACCAGTCAGTTTGGTCATGTGTTTGATCATGGCTTTGTATGTTTTGTTTGTAGGTCGGCTCCGCGCTTCCTGTAGGTTATCCACAGGGAACACTAGCCGACAAACAATAAGCAACTGGCCTGCCAACCGGCGTCAAGTCTTTGATTTCAACGCCGAGGCCCTCTCAGAACTCGGCCGCTTTTTCTGTTTTCCATTAGGCAACAGCAACATAGAGGTTCCAGAATTACAATTTTTCATGTCCCGGGGTAATCCTTTTTCATGACAGCCACCACGGTTTACACCCAATATGCGCTATTTTGAGCAGGCGGACTGCTAGACAAGGAGTCTCGGGATCAGCGCTCGAATTCTCATCGGTTCCACCCGCAAGCCCGCTCCCTGCTTCTAGGCCAATCGCCCGACATATAGGTTTTATGCGTCAAATCGTTGTCTATTTCCTGCCTTCGGGGAGCTCTCCAAAAGTTCCCTGCTCCGAAGCACGCACAAACCCTTCGGTTACACTTTTCAACTCTTCCCACCTTCGGCGTATTTGGCGGGCCTCCTCTTTGTTGATCTTACTATCGGCCGCAGCCGTGGCGATGGTCGCCAGCATGTCGGCAAACTCTTGGACGATTTCGTTGGCAACCGGGATGATTGAGGCCGCCCGGGGCGCAGACTTGGGGTTTGCTATGAAAAAACCGCCCGCTTGCTCGCATACCCATTGAGCGATGCGGCGATCATGGGTGCTTTTCAAAAGCTGTTCGATGCGATCAAGCGGGTTATTCGCTCCACTCCCTTCGCTGTCGGAAGGAGGTTCCGCCCATTTATAGATGAGTGACAGAGACAGCCCCATGTCGGCGGCGATCTGTTTGGCGCTAGTCTGCTTCAGGACTTCCTTGAGAATCTCATGCGAGTGCATGGCAACCGAGTTTGCCGCAGCATAAGCCGAACGCAATCTCGCTCGTTTCCGGACTTACAAGCGCACCCACCCGTGGTTTTGGCGTGCCAACCGCCGGATAGTTGTGCCAGTTCTTGAACTTCCATGAACATCCACGAGTATCAGGCCAAGGCCCTCTTCGAGAAATTCGGCGTGCCCGTCCCCAAAGGCGTGGCGGCAAAATCGCCGGCGGAATTCGCATCCGCCCTCGCCCAACTGCCCGACGCACCCGTGGTCGTGAAATCACAAATTCACGCCGGCGGCCGCGGGAAAGGCACGTTCACCGATGGCTTTAAGGGCGGCGTCAAATTCGCCAAAACCAAGACCGACGCCCTCGACTACGCAAACAAGATGTTCGGCAACACGCTCGTCACCATCCAGACCGGCCCCGCCGGCCGCAAAGTCCAGACGATCTACTTCACCCACGCGAGCGACATCAAAAAGGAATACTACCTCGCCATCCTCCTCGACCGCGTCACCTCACGCCCCGTAATCGTCGCCTCCACCGAGGGCGGCGTCGAAATCGAAAAGGTCGCCCACGACACGCCCGAGAAGATTTTCAAGATCGTCATCGATCCCGCCTATGGCATCGCCGATTTCCAGGTGCGCGAGCTCATCGCCAAGCTCGGCCTCGCCGGCTCCGAGGCGAAGAACGCCGCCAAGCTGATCCGCAACCTTTACACCTGCTTCTGGGAGACGGACGCCGCGATGATCGAGGTTAACCCGCTCATCACCACGCCCACCGGCGACGTCCTCGCCCTCGACGCCAAGGTCTCCTTCGATTCCAACGCCCTCTACCGCCACCCCGAAATTGTCGCCCTCCGTGATCTCAACGAGGAAGACCCCAAGGAAATCGAAGCCTCCAAGTTCTCCCTCAGCTACATCGCGCTCGACGGCAACATCGCCTGCCTCGTGAACGGCGCCGGCCTCGCCATGAGCACGATGGACATCATCAAGCACTACGGCGGCACACCGGCCAACTTCCTCGACGTCGGCGGCGGCGCCTCCAAGGACCAGGTCATCGCCGCGTTCAAGATCATCCTCGGTGATCCGAACGTGAAGGGTATCCTGGTTAACATTTTCGGCGGCATCATGGACTGCAACGTCATCGCCACCGGCATCGTCGAGGCGGTGAAGGAAGTCGGCCTCAAGCTCCCGCTCGTCGTTCGCCTCGAAGGCAACAACGTCGCCGCCGGCAAAGCCACCCTCGCCAACTCGGGTCTCGCGCTCGTCTCCGGCGACACCATGGCCGATGCCGCCCAGAAAATCGTCAAACTCGTCGCCTAACCCTCCGCACCGACTCCCATGTCCATTCTCATCACTCCTCAGACCAAGATTCTCGTGCAAGGCATCACCGGCGACTTCGGTGGCCGCCACGCCAAGCTCTCCCTCGATTACGGCACGCAGCTCGTAGCCGGCGTCACCCCCGGCAAGGGCGGGCTCTTCTTCGAGCACGGCACGCACAAGGTGCCCATCTTCAACTCCGTCGCCGAAGCCGTCGCCGCCACCGGCGCGACCGTCGCCGTCGTCTATGTGCCGCCGCCCTTCGCCGGCGACGCCATCCTCGAAGGCGTTGACGCCGGCCTCGACCTCGTCGTCGCCATCACCGAGGGCATTCCGATCAAGGACATGATCCGCGTGAAACGCGCCATCACCGGCAAGAAAACCCGCCTCATCGGTCCCAACTGCCCCGGTCTCGTCACACCCGGCACGGGCAAGGATTCCTTCGGCGGCTGCCGCATCGGCATCGCCCCCGGCTACATTCACAAGAAGGGCCACGTCGGCGTCGTCTCGCGCTCCGGCACCCTCACCTACGAGGCGGTTTTCCAACTCACCTCGAAAGGCATCGGCCAGTCCACCGCCGTCGGCATCGGCGGCGACCCGGTCAACGGCACCAGCCACCTCGACGTGATCAAACTCTTCAACGAAGACCCCGACACGCACGGCATCATCCTGATCGGTGAGATCGGCGGCAACGCCGAGGTCGAGGCCGCCCGCTGGATCAAGGCCCACAGCAAGAAACCCGTCGCCGGCTTCATCGCCGGAGCCACCGCCCCCGCCGGTCGCCGCATGGGTCACGCCGGCGCCATCGTCGGCGGCCACGAGGACACCGCCGAAGCCAAGATCGCCGTCTTCAAGGAATGCGGCATCGAGGTTGCCGTCACCCCGTCCGACATGGCCGACGCCCTCCTCCGATCCGCGAAGGCCAAGGGCGTCACGCTAAGCTAAACCTCGCGCCTCGGATTCAATCCAACAAAAAGGCCGCGCTTCATTGCGCGGCCTTTTTGTTTTCGGCGTCCGTCGCCGCTTACTGCTTTGCCTGGGTGTCGATCAGCGCCTTGTTGGTATCGGCCAAAATACGGTTGGCGTCGCGGACGCGCTTCAACTGGGCGTTCAGCGCCTCCGCCGCCGCCGCGCTCTTTTCGCGGTCGGCGTTCATGGCGTCCTTCGCCGCCTGCAAATCTTTTTTCAAGTCGTCGTTGGCGCCGGCCAGGCGGGCCGCATCCGCCGAGGCGCTTTGCCTGGCCTTCGCGATCTCCTGGTTGAGCTGGTCGATCTTGGCGGCG
Source organism: Verrucomicrobiota bacterium (assembly GCA_025352985.1). Classification (GTDB taxonomy): domain Bacteria; phylum Verrucomicrobiota; class Verrucomicrobiia; order Opitutales; family Opitutaceae; genus Rariglobus. Next base: position 5,662 of record JANXRL010000178.1, on the reverse strand, counting down.
AACTGCGCGGCCCGCGCCTCCTGCGATTGCTGCTGGCTCGCGGCGGCGGCGACAGAATTCTTCAGATCGGCAACCTGCTTGTTGAGCTGTTCAACCGTTGTCTTGGACTGCGCCGATTCTCCGGTGAGACGTTGGTTTTCGCCGGTGAAGAGGTCGAGCTTGGCGTTCAGCTGGGTGATCGTCTGCCGGCGCGCGTCCAATTCCTTGTTGGACGCGGCGAGCTGGTCGGCCAGCTCGTCGGCACGGGTTTTTTGCGCCTGCTGCTCCGCCGTCGCCGCGTCCACCGCACCCTTGAATTCGGCGACCTGCTTGCCCATCTGCTCGACGGAGGCCTTGGCCTGAGCCGTATCCTTGGTCAGGCGTTGATTGTAGTCGGTGAGCTGGTCCACCAGGCGTTGCAAGGTGCTCTTGTCGGCGGCTGCCTGTCCGCTGATCTCGGCCAGTTTTGCCTCGGCGGCGGCCAACTGCGCGGTCGCTTGGGCGGCATTGTCCTTGTCGAGCTGGCGCTGGGTGGCATCGGCGGCCATCGCACCCTTGAGCTCGGCGATCTGTGCGGTCAACCGCACCACGTCGGCGGAGGGCTGGGAGGCAATTTCTTTGAGGCGTTTGTTGTCGCGGGTGAGCTCGTCGATGAGGCTTTGCAGGGAACTCTTTTCGCCGGCAGCCTGCCCGCTGGCCTCGACCAGTTTTTTCTCGGTGGCGGCCAGCTGCGCGGCCATTTGTCCGGCCTTGGACTGGGAAGACTGCTGCTGGGCGGTGGCGACGGCGAGCGAGCTCTTCAACTCCGCGATCTGGTCGCTTAATTTTTGGGTGTCCGGCTTCGGCTGGCCGGCGGCTTCGGCGAAGCGCTTGTTTTCGGAGGTGAGGCGGTCGATGGCTTCCTGTAACGCGCTCTTTTGGGTAGCGGATTGCTGCTGGGCGGCGCCGAGCTCGGTCACCTTGGCGTTCAGCCCCTCGATGGTCTGCTGGTTGGCGGCGATGGCCTTGGCAGCAGCGGCGGCTTGGTCGGCGGCTTGTGAGGCGCGGGCCTGCTCGGCGAGCATGGCCGTCTTGGCGGTGACGAGTGCTTTCTGCAGGTCGGCGACCTGCTTGCTCAGACGCTCCACATCGTCCGAGGTCTTGGACGACGACGTGTCCTTCAGGCGCTTGTTGTCGCTGGTGAGGCGGTCGATGGTTTCCTGCAATGCGCTTTTCTCGGAAGCCGTCTGCTGCACCGATGAGCTGGTGGCTTCGAGCTGCTTGCGGGCATCGGTGAGATTCAGCTCGGCCGTGGCGAGCTGGGCGCGGATCCCCGCGACGTTTTCGCCTTGGGAGCGGGCGCCGGCCGCGAGGCGCGCGTTTTCGGTCGCGAGTTGCTCCTGGCTGGATTGGAGACTCGCGTTCGTCTGCTCAAGCCGCGAGACGGACGTCTTAAGATCGGCGGCTTCCGCCCGCGCCTGCTCGGCCTGCTTGGCAAGCGCGGCGGCCTGGGCCTTGTCGGCTCCCGGGATGTTCACCGAGGCGAGTTGCACGCGCACTTTGGCCAGTTCGCTGGAAGTCTCATCGAGGCGTTTTTTAAGATCGGCGTTTTGTTCGGAGGATGCGTTGGATTGGGCGACGGCCGCGCGGGCTTCCTGCAAGCTTGTCGAAAGGCGGGCGTTTTCGCCCTGCAGATCGGCCAGTTGGCGTTTGAAGAGGGCGGCGTCCGCGTCGGAAGCGGGCGCGGGGGCGGATGTCAGGCGCTTCGCATCCGCTTCCAACTTGTCGTTGGCGGCGCGCAATGCGGCGACACTTTCCGTGAGTTCGGCGATGCGTTTCGAAGCATCGGAGTCGGAGGAAGCGGACGCCTTGCCGCCAGCACCCTGACGAAGCGCATCCATCTCGTGACGGAGGCTGCCCATCTCGAAAATGGAGCGCTTCACCTCGTCGTTGAGCCGCTTGTTGTCCTCGGCCAGGCTCTTGAGACGGAGTTCGGCGGAAGTCAGCGCCTGCTTGAGCTTGGCCGGATCGCCCTCGGCCCCCGTCGGGGCCAGCATGGTCGCCGCCGGAGCGGCCATGGCGGCTTTGAGTTGGAGATTTTCTTCGGTGAGAGTCTGGATCGTTTTTTTACCGGCCTCGAGTTGCGCGGTCAGATCGGCGGAAGGCGCGGCCGCCGTTTGCGCGGCAAGTTTCGCCTCCAGGGCGGATTTTTCGAGAGCGAGTCGGCGGGCATCCTCGAGCAACTGCACGTTGGCGGAACGGGCGGTGGCCACCTCCGCCTCCAACTGGCCGATGCGATCCGTCACAGCGGGCGCGACGACAGGCGCGGTGATGGGCACAAAGGTGGGAGTCGTCGGCACGGCCGGAACCACTGCGGCCACGGGGAGCCCGAGCTGGTTGCGCAAAGTGGCGACCTTCACGCGGGCATCGGCCATTTGCATCTCGCTCAAGCGGCGCAGGATGATGTCGCGGGCGGTCGGCTTGACGCCGTTTTCCACGGCGAGCGTGAGCCAGGCATACGCCTCGGCCTGGTCGGGGCTGAGCCCTCCCCTGCCCTCGGCGATCATGATGCCGAGATTGTTTTGCGCGGGACCGAAATTCTTCTCCGCCGCTTTGCGGTAAACGCCGGCCGCGAGCACGTCGTTGCGGTCCATGCCGCGGCTGTCCTCCGCCATCAGGCCCAGATTGTAACTGGCCTGCGGATACCCTTTTCCCGAGGAGGCTTTATACCATTTCACCGCCTGAGTGTCGTCTTTGGAGACTCCCCGGCCGGTTTCGTAGGCAAGCGCCAGGTTATACTGAGCCTCGGGCAATCCCTGATCCGCCGCTTGACGAAGCCACACGGCGGCTTCCATCAAATCCTGCTTCACGCCGATGCCGTTGGAATAGAGATTGCCGACGTTGAACTGGGCGGGACCGTAGCCCAGTTGCGCGGACTTGAGATAAAATTTGAGCGCGGCGGCCGGATCGGCCGGCTGGCCCTCGCCCGCTTCGGCCATGGCCCCGAGCTTGAACAACGCCACGGCATCGCCGCCGTCTGCGCGGGCGCGCAACGCCGCCATGTCGGCGCTGTCGGCGGCTCGCACCACGGAACTCGCATCAAGAACCGTCAACAAACCAACGAGCCGAAGAGCTGCTGCCGTTCTGAGTGTAATCGGGAAAAACCGGGATAAAGATGAGCGACGCATGGCATTTCAAGTAGGGTCTTCACCCCAAAAGACAAGCAGCCAGTTGCGGAACTCACTCGCCTGCAATCGACGCCCGCACCCTGCAAGGCAGCAAGGCGGCATCCTGCATGCCGTGGATGATTTTTTTGTCGGGTGGGCAGAAGGTGGCCAGTGCTCCGCTGAGCGTGACCTTGCCCGCCGTCACAAAATAATAGGGGCACAGCCGCAGCCGCCCGTCCACCTCGCGAACCTGCTGCTCACGGTCGTAAACACGATGTCTGGCCCGGCGCGGTTTTTTGAACTCTTGGAGGATGTGCGGATTGGACGGAGCATCGGCAACGGCCATTTCCACCCCCGCCTGCCATTCTTCGCGCGAACAGTCGCTGCCCAGAATGACGCTGCGCGCTCCCCACGCGGTCTCGTGATAACCGGAGATTTTCAAGATGAGGTCGCGCTCCTTCTGCGAGGCGGCGGCGAGCTGGCGCCAGTCGTTGAGCGCCCGGCCGCCGACACGCGGCCCGTCAAGCACCGCCCCGGGCGGAAGCGGTGCCGGATCGACCACCCACGACATCGGGATGAGCTGACGCAGGAGCTTCAACGTGCGTCCGCCCAGCGCCTCGGCCCAGAATTCCTGCAAGAGGTGATGGTGGAACAGCGCCAGCCCCATTTTCTCCTCCTGATAGGGCCGCATGGGGGGGGCGATGGCGACTTCGCCCGCCTCCCACGCCTCGAATAAAAACTTCGCCGTGGGGATGTTCTCCAAATCAAACAACTCGAAGAAGCGGTAGATGATGTCGATCTTCTCGGGGTTGCCCTCGACATCGAAGCAGAGCGACGAGCCAAGCGGGAAAATATCATCCGGCTCGAGAAGGAACACTCGCTTCCCCTGAACCTGAAGCTGTTCGGCGAGCCAGTGCATCTCGGGCCGGTAGGTGGCGGCCTCGTCCGAGACGACGAGCGCGATGAGCGGATTGCGGATGTCGCTGCGCAACGCGGCCAGCGATTCGTAGAAGTTGCGAATCATCGCATCGCCCGCACCGAGGATGGTGCCGTTGTCCGCGTAGAGCTTGTTGAGAAATGCCGTGAGTCCGATGCCGCCGGGAACCGAATCGAGTTCGGTCATGACGAAGCCCTCGTCGGTGAGCAGCAGGTCAGGACGCAGCACGGTCGGAAAAACGCCGCGGTTTTTAGGGTCGCGCGCATGGGCGACGAGGTGGGCCGGTTTTCCGCGGTCGAGGTAGTCGGCCACCCACGGTGTGAGGAGAGGTTTGTTGCGTAGAAGATTTTTCCCGGCCGCGGAACGTAGGTAGAGAGTTTCCAACGCCTGATGATACTCGAGGCATGCCGCGCCGATGGCTTCGAGCTGGGCGACCTGATCGGGAGTGAGCGCCCACGCTTCAGGCGAAAGCTGCCACGACTTGGCCTCGAACAATGACGTCGAGGCAAAGGCAGACTGAAGCTGGTCGTGGGTGAGGTCGGGCATGGTCTGCTTAAATCGCTGGCTTTCTATTAATCGTTCCCATGCTCGAATTCAAACAAAGGCCAACGATTACTCGTCGTCGATTTGGATGTCCTTGTTGCGGTGGCGCGGACAGCCGGCGCGCAGCCACGCGGTGATGAAACGGTCGATGTCGCCGTCGAGCACGCCCTGCGTATCGCTCGTGGAAACGCCCGTGCGGAGGTCCTTCACCATCTGGTAGGGCTGGAGCACGTAGCTGCGGATCTGCGCGCCGAAGCCGATCTCGCCCTTGTCGCCATAGAACTTGTCCATCTCCGCGCGTTGCTCGTCCTGCTTCTTTTCGTAGAGGCGGGCCTTCAGCACGTTCATCGCGGTGGCCTTGTTCTTGATCTGGGAGCGTTCGTTTTGGCAAACGACCACGGTGCCCGTGGGGATGTGCGTGATGCGCACGGCGGAGTCGGTGGTGTTGACGCCCTGGCCGCCCTTGCCCGAGGAACGGTAAACATCGATGCGCAACTCGTCCTCGGGGATGTCGATTTTGATTTCGTCGGTGACTTCGGCGACCACGTCCACCGCGCAAAACGAGGTGTGGCGGCGCGCGTTGGAGTCGAACGGACTGATGCGCACCAGGCGGTGAACGCCGCGCTCGGCCTTGCAGTAGCCGTAGGCGTTTTCACCCTTGATGAGGATGGTGGCCTTGGCGATGCCAGCGGTGTCGCCCGGCTGCACGTCCATGAGCTCGGTCGTGAAACCACGACGCTCCGCCCAGCGAGAATACATGCGGAAGAGGAGGTCGGCCCAGTCGTTGGACTCGGTGCCGCCCGCGCCCGCCTGTATGGAGAAGATGGCGTTGTTGCGGTCGAACTGGCCGGTGAGGAACGCGCCGATCTCGATCTGGTCGAGCTCGGGAACCATCGCTTCAACCTGGCTGGTGAGCTCCTTGGAGTATTCCTCCTGCTCCTCGGGGCTGCCGGCCTCGATGAGCTCGATCATCACGTCGAGGTCGTCAACGCGCTTTTTAAAAGCGACGACCGGGAGGACGGCGCGTTTCAGGGTGTTGACCTTGGCGATGTGCTTT
>JANXRL010000166.1 GCA_025352985.1 Verrucomicrobiota bacterium | reverse complement strand
CTTCGGTGAAGGAGGCGAGTTCGGCGGTGCTTATAATCATAGTTGGGATGGGGTTGCCGAAAGTGTGCCAATCGTGCGTAACCACGTCCAGACCGTGTTTTGCAAAGGCGGAAAAAACCACCCCGACCCCTTGGACCCGGGAATTAAAAGTAACTTGCCCGACAAACTTGTTTTCCCACTTGAAGGACGGGGATATCGGCTGCACGTTCGACCCTCTATTATGTCCATCGACCCTGCTGCTCCGAAGCCGCTCGCCGCCAACGAAGGTATCAAAACCGCCTCGAATCTGCTTCGCGGCAATCTTAAGGCGGAGATCGCCGACGCCTCCACCGCCACCGTCTCGGCGGACAGCGAGCAGTTGACCAAGTTTCACGGTCTTTACCAGCAGGACGACCGCGACCAGCGCATCGCCCTCAAACGCGCCGGCAAGGACAAGGCCTATTCGTTCATGCTCCGCGTGCGCCTACCCGGCGGCAAGGCCACCCCGCGCCAGTGGATCGTCCTCGACGACCTCGCCGAGAAGGTCGCCTCACCTTCCCTTCGCATCACCACGCGCCAGACTTTCCAGTTTCACGGCGTCCTCAAGGGCAACCTCAAGACGCTCGTTCAAGGCATGCACAACGTGCTCCTCGACTCCATCGCAGCCTGCGGCGACGTGAACCGCAACGTCATGGGCCCGGTCAACCCCGAGCAGTCGCCCGTCATCGAGCAGGTTTACCAAGACTCCAAAAACTGGAGCGACTACTCCCTCCCCAAGACCCGCGCCTACCACGAGATCTGGCTCGACGAGGAACTCGTCGCCGGCGGCGAACCCGAGGCCGAGACCATGTATGGCGCGACCTACCTGCCGCGCAAATTCAAGACGGCCTTCGCGGTCCCACCGTCGAACGACGTGGACATCTTTTCGCAGGACCTGGGCTTCATCGCCATCGTCGAGAACGGCCAACTCGCCGGATACAACGTCACCGTAGGCGGCGGCCTCGGCACGAGCCACGGCAACGTCGAGACCTTCCCGCGCCTCGCCGACGTCCTCGGCTTCATCCCCCGCGATCACGTCAACCGCATCGCCGAGGCCGTGCTCACCACGCAGCGCGACCATGGCGACCGCACCAACCGCAAGCACGCCCGCCTCAAATACACCATCGAGGACAAAGGCGTCGCTTGGTTCAAAGCCGAGGTCGAGCGCCGCTCGGGCCTCCGCTTCGAAGCCGCGCGCGCTTTCAAGTTCACCACCATTCAAGACAAGCACGGCTGGCACAAAAACGCCGACGGCACCTGGTTCTACGGACTTCATATCCTGAGCGGCCGCATCAAGGACGTCCCCGGCTGGCCCATGAAAACCGCGCTGCGCGAGATCGCCTCGGTCCATACGGGCGACTTCCGCCTCACCCCCTCGCAGAACGTCACCATCTCCGGCGTCACCGAGGCGCAGAAGCCCGTCATCGAAGCCATCCTCACGCGCCACGGTCTCGACAAAGAAAACAACCGCTCGCGCCTGCGTCTCAACGCGCTGTCGTGCGTCGCCCTCCCGACGTGCGGCCTCGCCCTCGCCGAGAGCGAGCGCGCCCTGCCTGACATTCTCGCCAAGTTCGAGGCCGTCCTTGACGAGTCCGGCCTGAAGGACGACGCCATCAGCCTCCGCGTGACAGGCTGCCCCAACGGCTGCGCCCGCCCGTTTCTCGCCGAGATCGGTTTCGTGGGCAAGGCCCCCGGCAAATACGCGCTCTACCTCGGTGCGTCCTACAACGGCACGCGCCTCAACCGCCTTTTTTCGCCGAGCATCACCGTTGATGACGCGGTGACGAAGCTCACGCCGATAATCAGACGTTTCGCTCTTGAGCGCAACGCGGGTGAAGGCTTCGGCGACTGGTGCGATCGCGTAATCCTACCGAAGGACGCCACCGTGCACAGCATCGGCACGCAGCCGGCGGCTTGAGCGGCAGGCATTTCGTCAAGCGAGGCCGCGATCAACGCGGCCTCGCCTCAAGCCCGTCGAGCGATTCCGTCGTGGCCGCTTCCAATTCCTGTCCGTCCTTGGCGTCCTGCGATACCGCCTGCATGGCCGCCTTGAACTCGACCTCCGAGCCCTTGACCGCGGCCTGATACATCCGCCCGAGGGAAATCGCTGCATTCCGGTAAAAGGGATGCAGTCGCAGGAGCTGGTTTTCGATTTGTTGCGCGCGCTCTGTCATTCCGTTTTTCAGCCAGGTCTCCTTTCTCGCGATCCACAGATCGTCGAACGACAATACCTGTTCGCGGCCGTTTTTAACCGCGAGCCAGCGGCAGCGATCCGCCAGCCAGTCGCGCGTTTCCGGCATCGTCATGAGCGGCAGCGTCGAGTTGGTGCGCACGTCGCAAAAACCCGTCTGCCACCATAATTCACGCGCGGCGGGATTTTTCCATGCGCCGCCGTAGATTTCCTGAAGCGTCTGCATCGGGTCGGCGCCGCCTAGCAATGCGCGCAGCCATTTGCCCCAGCGAGGCGAATCGCCGGATTCCGCCTGCAAGTGTTGAAACAGCCAGAAGGCCGCCAGCACGCGTCCGCGTTCCTCGGCTTCGCCACGTTCCCAGCGCAATAACGTCTCCAGAGGCGGCGGGGCGAGCTGCGCCGACTCCTGCCGCATAGCGTCAAACATCGCCGGACGATCCCTGCCCTCGCCGAGCAAGACACAGGCTTGCTCGAGCCAGAGCGGCACTGTCAACGGCTGCGCCGTGCCGTGCAAGGCCACGGCCTGCCGCAGGAGAACCGCCTGCACCAGCGCGCGACGGATCATGCGGGCGTCGGTCTTTTTACCCCAGCAAATGCGCACGCCGACCAGGCCACCGGGCTCGGCGACCACGTTAAAAACCGCCGGCTGCCTCCAATTCGCCTCAGGAACCAACCGCACCGCGACCGCCGATGAAAATCCCCCGGCGGGCAACCCGGCGGGACGGGCCAGCGACCGCCACACGCTGTTGGCCAGAATCAGGGTTTCCTGCGCCGCCTGCGGTTTCACCGCGATGATCTCAAACTGTCCTGCCCCTGTGTAAAAAACGAGGGGCGCGTCGTTTTTTTCAACCGTCGCCTCAGACCGTGCCGGAACAGTCTGGGCACCGGCTATGAAAACCGTAAAAAAAAGCAGCCAGACCGACGCTAACCACCTGCCTCCCCGCGTCACGGCAGGGAAAGGCGCAGCGCGTTGCCCTCAACCGCCACCAGAATGAGTTTTTCCCACGCCGTGCGCAGGTCGCCCGGGATGTCCTGCGCCGCCAGCAGACGCGCTACGATCAAGTCCTTGAGACCGGGCACCCGATGGGCGGGGAACGATCCGAAGTAGAGTTCGTCCTCCACGAACACGAAACCGCCGGCACCTTTGTCGAAGTGTCCGCGCGCCTGTAAAATCACCGGCAGGCTGAACCCGACCGCGTTGATTGTGGTCGGCAGCGCGACTTGGAGCATGTTGTCGCGGATGCGGAAATTGGGACGGTCAACCACCACCAAGGGGCCACTGGCGGCGGGCGCGGCGGCGGTTTTATCATCGGGCTTGACGGCCGGTTTAGGCTTCGGCTTGGCGGTGGCGGCAGCCTGAGGGACGACGCTGGCGATCCACGCATTGAGCTCCTCCTCGCTGAAGGAAATGTCCGCCGTCACGCCCTCGCTCAGCATCTGGCGCTTGCGCTGCCACTGGCGCGCCTTGTTCGTATCACTCGAACCCTGCACGTAATAAACCGCGCCTAGCACCGGCTCCTTCGGCAGTTCCTTCACCGTTTCCACGGGTTTTAAGATCAGATAAACGGAGGCCAGCACCACGCCGAGCGAGATGCTCAAAAGCACTCCGAGGGTGATTTCAAAGATCCCGGGACCGCGCAGCGCACGTTCAGTTTTGGACAGGGAAGCCATAAGAATTTTTAGAAAATCAAAGACGCCGGACTTCGCCAGAAACCGACGAGATTTTTGGCATTTCAGGGACGTGAACCATTTTTGCGAGACTCTTCCACGAAACGGAAATAAGCCGCGTAATACACCCAGCTCGCCGCCAGCCCCACGAACAGCGTAAAGGTCATCAACGGCAGCCCGACCACCATGAAACCGATGAGCGCCAGCGTGGGCACCCAGAAATAACCCTTAGTCGAGCGCAGCATCGCGATGAGCACGCCGAGCCGGAACGCGTCCTTATACTCGCCACGCTTCTGATACTGATAAATGCCGGCGGCCGAAAGCGGCCCCGCCAGCATCAGCGCCGGCATCAACGGCAGATAGACAAACACCCCGAAATTGATCGGCAGCACCCGCAGCGGATACGTCAGCGTCCAAGCAATGAGAATAGGGGCCACGGCCAACACTAGAAATATCACAAACGTAGCCACGCCATTGACAAACATGCGGCGCCAGTCGCTCCATTCCGGAAACGAAAGCTCATTCCCACGCCTCGCCTGCTCCACCATGGCATAGAGGTAACCGAAGGCGAAAAAATGCGCCACAGGAACGATCAGCAGGAACATGCCGACGATGGCTTTGATATACCATGTGGAGCGCGAAAAGAGGCGTTTGCAAACTTGTTCAAGGGAAGGCATTGCGGCAGGCTGTTTTTGTGTAAACGGTAGCCGCCCGCCGATGGACTTCACAACCAAATTAAACCAGCTCGCCCGCCGCGTCGATCAAGCGCTCGACGAACTCGTGCCTCCTCACGCCGGCCCTCACGCCGGACCCGCCCGCATCCACGAAGCGATGCGCTACAGCCTCCAGGCCGGCGGCAAGCGCCTCCGCCCGGTCCTCGTGCTCGCCGCCGCCGAGCTTTTCGGGAAACCACCCACCTCCGCTCTGATTCCGGCACTCCACTCTCAACCCTCAACCCTCAACCCTTTCGCCGCCGCCGTCGCCTTGGAATGCGTCCACACCTACTCGCTCATCCACGACGACCTGCCCTGCATGGACAACGACGACCTGCGCCGCGGACGCCCCACTGCGCACCGTCAGTTTGACGAGGCGACCGCCCTGCTCGCCGGCGACGCGCTGCTCACGCACGCCTTCGCACTTCTCGCCACGCACTACGCCGCCAACCCGCGCCTCGCGACCGCGCTGGTGCGCGAATTGGCGGACGCCGCCGGCGGCGCCCGCCTCATCGGCGGGCAGATGCAGGATTTGCTCGCCGAAAAAAAATCCGACGCCACCACGGCCGACCTCGACTACATCCACCTCAACAAAACCGCCGCCATGATCGAGGTGTCGCTCGTTTGCGGCGGCCTGATCGGCGGCGCGGCCGACGCCGACCTCGCGCGCCTGCGCACCGCCGGACGCCACCTCGGGCTCGCCTTTCAAATCATTGACGACGTGCTCGACGCCACCGCTGACAGCGCGACGCTCGGCAAGACCGCCGGCAAGGACGCCAAGGCCGACAAGACGACCTACGTGAAACTACACGGCATCGAAGCGGCCCGCCGTATGGCGAAGGAACAGACCGTTCTCGCCCTCGACGCCTTGCGCGCGCTGCCCGGCGACACCGCCTTCCTCGTCGAACTGGCCGGGGCGTTGACCGTGCGGGGAAAGTAAAACCAGTCCGAGCTGATTGCGGCGCGTCAGATCGTGACGGTCTTCAACGCCTCAGGCTTCCAAAGCGGCTGACCGGCTTCGGCGGCAAGATCGTTGAAAGCGTCGATCTCGGCCTTCGAGAACAGGAGTCCGCCGGCGGCGGCGGTGTGCTTCGCCCAACCGGCTTCGAGCTGTCCGGGGAGCATGGACTTCTCGTTGCCGTGTCCGAGGACGTCCTCGATGACGGCCTTCACGTTCTGCGCCTGATTGCGGCCCTTCGCAAAAGCACCGCCACTCACGGCGTCGGGATGGATGACTTGGAAGAAGAACGCGCAGGTGCCCTTGTCTCCTTCCTCGACCCGGTTCCAGCGGTTGCGGATGGTGGGCAGCGAGCCGCCGATAAAACCGCCGACGATCTCGTTGATGAGCGAAAGGCCGTAGCCTTTGTGCGCACCGAACGGCAGGAGCGAAGTGGCGAGATTGGGGTCGGTCGTGGGGTTGCCGTCCTTGTCCACGGCGGCGAGCGGGGGCAGTGATTTGCCTTCGCGCTTGAGCTGCTGGACGCGGCCCATGGCGACGACGGAGGTGGCCCAGTCGATCACGATCGGGTAGCCGACAGCGTCGGTGGTAGGAAAACCCCACGAATGCGGGTTGGTGCCGAGGGTCGGAAATTTGCCGCCAAAGGGAACGACCTCCGCGAGCGCGGCGGTGCAGTTGGTGTAGGCGATGTAGCCGCGCTTGGCGGCGTCCATCACATAGCCGCCGCCCCAGAGGTAGTGGAAGGCGTTATCCACCGAGACGGTTCCGACGCCGTATTTGTCGGCGAGGCGGATGGCTTCGTCCATGGCGCGGTAGGCGGTGGCCTGGCCGAGTTTTTTATTGGCGTTCCAGATTTTGACCGCCTCGAAGCGGGAGGGGATTTCCTCGATCTGCGCGCCGGGGACGCAGCCCTTCGAACCGGAGCCGAAGAGGTGGTCGAGATGGAGGGCTTTGATGCCGTTGTGCGTGCGGATGCCGTGGCGGGAGGCCTCGGCGCAGAAACGCGCGCCCTCGGCGGCTTCGTCGGCGTGGAAACCACGATGCTGGTAGGCGGCCGAGATAAGCGCGTTGTGCTGGGCTTCGGGAACGACGTGGAAGAGTTCAGGCATGGGGCTTAAAAGTTGAGAGTTGAAAGACGGAGCGGGTCAGACGGCGCGGGCGATGGGCTGCTTGCCGGAGAGGAAGAGCGTGAGATTGTCCACGGCGCAGCTGGCCTGGCGCTGGACGCTCTCGTGGGTGCGACTGCCGATGTGCGGCGTGAGGATGACGCCGGGCAGGCCGAGGAGCGGGTGGTCGGCCGGCGGAGGCTCCTGATCGAGCACGTCGGCGGCGTAGCGCAGGTGGCCGGCCTTCAGCGCGGCGACGAGGGCGGCGAGATCGAGGAGTTCGCCGCGGCCGGTGTTGACGATCACGGCGCCCTTTGGGAGCAGCGCGAGCCGGCGGGCGTCGAGGAGACCTTTGGTCTCGGCGGTGAGCTTGGTGTGAAGGGAAACGAAGTCGGCCTGCTTGAGCGCTTCGTCGAGCGTCTCGGCACGCTCAATCCCATTCCAGCGTGCAAAGTCTTCCTCCCAATAGTTGGCAAACACGACGACGCGAAGACCGAAGGCGCGCGCACGGATGGCGACCTCCTTGGCGATCCGCCCGAGACCGACGAGGACGAGGGTCTTGCCACAGACCTCGTTGCCCGTGATGCGCGTCCACCGGCCGGCGGCAACGTGGTTGGCCTCTACGACGAGGTTGCGCACGGTGGCGAGGAGAAGGGCGAAGGTGTGCTCGGCGACAGTGGTGTGGTTGACGCCGGGCGTGAAGAGGACGGGAAGGCCGAGGTCTTTGGCCGAGTTGAGGTCGATCTTGTCCAGGCCAATGCCGTATTTGGAGATGACCTTGAGGCGCGGGAGAGACTTTTCCATCACGGCCCGGGTCATGGCGTCGTCACCGCAGAGGTAGGCGTCGAACTGGCCGGCGAGTTCGAGCATGCGGGCTTCGGAAAGCGGGCCGCGTTCGCGGACGATCTCGAAGCCGGAGGCGGCAAGCATGTCGTGATGGATGCCGGGCGTGTCTTGAAAAGAAGTGGTGGTGAGCAGGACGCGGTTCATGGGATAGGAATTAAAATCAATCACTCAAAACCGCTCCGGTGAAAAGCGAATATCTGCAAACACTTTCAGCATCCACCCGCCTTACCGCGAGCTGCGCAGCGCCCGCACGCCAACCCAGACGCTTGATCCCACCATCAGCAAAGCCGCCGCCACCGGATGCAGCATGCCTGCGGCGGCGAGCGCCATGCCGATGAGGTTGTAACCAGCGGCGAACAGGAGATTGCCACGCACGCCGGAGGTAACCCGCCGCGCCACGCGGATCGCCTCGGGCAGGAAACGCAGGTCGTCGCCCGCAAACACCGCCATCGCCGCCGCCCGCGCGAGCTCGCTCCCGCCGCGCATGGCGATGGACGCCTGCGCCGCGCTGATCGCCGCCGCGTCGTTTACCCCGTCGCCCGCGAAAAGCACGGTGCGCCCCGCCGCCACAAGTGCGGCCACCCGCTCCCGTTTGTCCCTCGGCGAGAGACCGCCGCTTACCGGCACGCCGAGATCGGCCGGCGCATGAGGATCACCTGTGAGAACCTCGACGGTGAGACCGAGTGCCTTCAATTCCGTCAAGGTCTCCGCCAACCCGACACGCCACGTTTCGCCGAGCGTGATCTCCGCCGCGAGCACGCCGTCCACGGTCACGAAGATCGTCTTGTCGTCGCGCCCGCCATCAGGTGCCAGCCCGGCATGCAACGCCCGCTCCCCCGCCCGCACCTCGACCCACGCCCCGCTGCCGGTTTTTACCCGCCCCACCACCCCCAACCCCGGCTCCTCCCTCACTTCGCCGACGATAAGTTTGTCACTTATTAAGTGACAAACCGCCTTTAGCGCCTCGGCTACCGGATGATGCGACGATGCTTCCAGCGCACCGACGGCGACCTTGAGCCAGGCCTCGCGGTCGGAGGCGGCCCACGCCGGCGCCGTCCGCCATGCGAGCACACGCAGATTTTCCCCGGAGAGCGTGCCGGTCTTGTCCAAACACGCGGCGTCACACCGCGCAAGCACCTCGATGAAATCCCCCGTGCGCGCCACCAGCCCGAATCTCGCGAAACGCGCCAACCCGCCCCACACCGCCACCGGCGTCGCCAGCCCCAGCGCGCACGGACACGCCACAAGCAGCACCGCCATCGCGTTGAACAGCGCGCGGTCCCAAGGCGCACGCGCCAGCCAGAAAAAAAACGTCGCCGCGCTCACGCCCACGACGAGCGGCAGAAACCACGCCATCAACCGGTCCGCCTGCCGTTGCAACCGGCTCGGCGCGACGCGCGCGTGCTCCACCTCGGCGAGAATCGCATCGAGCCGACGCGGTCCTGATGCCGGACGAATCTCGAAATTCCCGTCCACCTAAAATGTTCCCGCCCACACGCGGTCGCCAGGACCATGCGGCACCGGCCGCCATTCGCCCGTCATCGACGTCGCCTGCACGTAGCCGCGTCCGCCGGCGATCTCGCCATCAACAGCGATCGCCCCTCCTGGCGCAACGACCACGCGGTCGGAGGCCGTGACCGTTTTCGAGGGTCGTTCTTCAACCCGCCCGTCATCGAGCCTCACGCGGCACGTCTCAAACGTCTGTCGCGTGCGGTCCACCGCCTGCAACGCCGCCAGCCGGCTGCGCGCGCCAAGCATTTTCCCGAACGTGTGAACAACCACCAGAATCGAAACCACCTCGTAGTAAACCGAGCCCGTGTGCGTGAATGAACTCACCAGCGAGCCCGTCAACGCACCGAGTAGCGTCACGAGAAACAACAGGTCCACGCTGATGCGCCGCCGCACCAGGGCATCGACGGCGGACCTCACCAGATCGCCGCCCAGAAAAACCAGCACCGCCACCGCGCAACCGATGAGCCCTCCGTGAACCACCCAATAACCTGCGCCCGTCGCCGGCGTCACGTTGACCGCAAGACTGAACACCATCGACTGCGCCGCTACCGCGAGACCGGCCCCGATGCGCAGCCACGCACGGTCAAGCAACCGCTGGTCGGCCTGAAGCCCCGGCTCGGAAGACTCGACTGCCGCGCTCACGGCGACACCTCGAACCAGAAGGGAGCGAACACCAGGCGGCCGCCGAGATTGACCTCCGACCAAATCACAAACCGCCCCGCGTTCGGGATCATCAGTTTGAACGTCAACACCGGTTTCAATGCGTCAGGTTTCCGCGAAAGATCAGTCTGCTGCGGGTGCACGTGCGCGAAGCCGGTGAGCGCCGCATCAAACACCACCAGATGCGCGTAAGCCCCCATCACCGTTTCCATCGGCACCGGGGCGCCGTCGGTGCGCTTAACCGTGAACGCAAGATCGGTCGGCTGCCGCGCACGGATGGGCCGCGAGGCAGCCGAGAGTTCAAAACGATAACCATCCTGTTCAAAATCCCACGCCAAAGCCGGCGCCGCTGAGGACGGTTCCCCCGCCACGGCAAGATCGGCCGCAGCGTAGAGGCTGCGCGCAGTCACCACGGGCGTGAAATCCGCATATACGCGATAACGGCCGCCCAGCCGGGGCGTGAATGCAAAGGTCCACTGGCCGTTTTTTTCGCCGGGTTCGGGATGGATGTGCTGGTAATCCTGCAAAGACGGATCGGCCACGAGCAGGTGGATTTTGCGCGTTTGCGACATGAGCAGATCAACCGGGCCGATGTCCTGCCCGTTCCAAGTCTTGAGCGTGAGAACATAGAGCGTCTCGCGCCCGGCCGCGGCGGGCGAATCGCCGACCAGCGTCATGACGACCGGCGAACGCGCGGTCGTGACGGGGATGAACTGCGGCGCCGACGGATCGCAATACTCAAGCTGCCCCTGCCCCGGCACGGCGAAATCGGAGTTGTGCAGATTCGTGCCGGTGGGCAGCACCCGCAGCGCGCTGTAAAGCGCCGCCGCCCCGACCGTGAGCAGGAAAACCTGGCGCCAGCGGGCGGCGTGGACGGCGGATGCGTTGACGGAATCGCGGCTCACTTTTCCTCCTTATGCATCTTCCGCACAAAATCGTCTGGGAACCATTGGCTGCCGTCGGCACGCCAGATGATTTTGCCCCGCTCGTTGATGAGCAGCGTGGCGAGGGTGTGCTTGAGGATGCTGCCGTCGAACTCCGCGATGATACCGAACTGGGAGAGCAGGTCTTTGATGGCGCCCTCCGGACCGGTGAGAAACGAGAAGTTGGCCGTGTCGATGCCGCGGACGCGGGCGTATTCCTTGAGCACGCCGGGCGTGTCGTAGTCGGGATCGAGCGTGATGGAGACGAACTCGATGTTCGTGATGCCCGCTTCGCGTGCCTTGCGCTGCGTAGTGGTCATATTGGCCGTGGCGGTCGGGCACATCGTCGCCACCGGGCAGCGCGAGAAGATAAAGTTCAACATGACCTGCTTGCCGTGAAAGCGCGCCGCCGTGACGACCTTGCCGTTCTGATCGTAGAGTGCGAAGTCCGGCAGGTTCTCCCCGACCTCGCGATAGGCGCTCCGGCCGCGGATCGCCGTGTCCTGGCGCAGCGCCCCGGCGGCGGCCTTGACCGCAGAATCGGCGACGGGATCGACAGGCCAGATTTTTTCGAGGCGGGCGTTGTCCTGGGCGTCCATCACGAGGTCGGCCCGGATGCGCTGGCCCTCCTTCGCGTTGGCAAGATCGCCGTCTGAAACGGTGAACTCCATGGTCATCGCCGGCATGAAGCCGGGAATTTTGTCATGTTGAACGAGCAGCGTTTTCTGGGCGGCATCGATCTTTAATATCTGTCCTGTGAGCGGGTAGTGTTTTTCCCCGGAAACGGCCGGTGCGGCGACGGGAGCCACCGCCGGTTTGCAGGCGGGCAGCAACGCGACCAGCGCGCAGGCACCGGCAAGGAGCGGCAGACGAAGCGTGGGGAAAACCATGACCCTTTACGGATTCTCCCAAGGAAAAAATTGTCAAAGGGATTGCGGAACGTAGGGTCTTCCTTTCTTTGCGTTTCAAAGATCGCCCATGAGCTCCTTCAAGCCCTCCCCCCGCACCCACACCTACAAGCCCGCGCTCGCCTGGTTCGCCGCCATCGGCGGGTTCTGGGTGTTCGTCCTCGTGATGCTCGGGGCGTTCACCACGAGCATAGGCGCAGGTATGGTTTTCAAGGACTGGCCGCTTTCCAACGGCTCAGTCAATCCCGCCGGCTGGCTGAGCGACGCGGCCGAATTCGCCGAACACTCCCACCGCCTGAGCGCCGAGCTGATGAGTCTCATCACCATCGCGATCGCCATCTGGATCTGGCGCACGGAGGAACGCGCGTGGCTGCGCAAACTCGCCGGCTTC
Organism: Verrucomicrobiota bacterium; assembly: GCA_025352985.1. Lineage (GTDB taxonomy): Bacteria > Verrucomicrobiota > Verrucomicrobiia > Opitutales > Opitutaceae > Rariglobus. Next base: position 1,928 of record JANXRL010000166.1, on the reverse strand, counting down.
GCAGTAGCGTTGATCTTTGCCCAGGCCATCGTGGGCGGGCTGCGCGTGCTGCTGGAACACCACTACGTTGACACGATCAACACGAGCGTGGGCCGGCTTTTCGCGATGCTGCACGCGTGCCTCGCGCAGATTTACGTCTGCACGCTGCTCGCGATCGCCCTGAGTCTTTCGCGCCCATGGCTGAGCCCCGCCCAGGGCGCAGCCGCCGAGGCCGCCGCACGCCTGCGCAAAATCGGCGCGGCCTGCTGCGCCCTAATCCTCTTACAGCTAGCGGTCGCCGCGATCATGCGCCACAGCTTTGCGGGCCTGGCCATTCCGATGTTTCCCAAAAGCGCGCCCGACGGAAGCTGGCTGCCGGCCGCATGGGATTTTCGTGTGGCGATCCATTTCACCCACCGCGCGATGGCACTGGTGCTGACCGTGGCCTTGCTCTGGTTCGCCGTCCGCATCTGGCGGGAAAAAGCCGCGCGGGCCGGCCTCAAAGAAGCGGCGGGCGTGATGGTGGGTTGTCTCTTTCTGCAAGTGGCCCTGGGCGCGTCGGTGATCTGGACGACGCGTGATCCTTATTACACGACGGCCCACGTGATCGTTGGCGCATGCACGCTGGCCGTGACTTTTGGCATCACCTGGTGGACCCACCGAGAGACCATCAGTCGGAGCCGCGCATGACCGACGCGCCCGCCATGGCCGCAACGCCCGCCAAAGCCCGTTTTGGCGATTACCTGGAACTCACCAAGCCGCGGTTAAGTTTCCTCTCTGTGGTTACAGCCTTAGTCGGCTACGCCGCTGCGCGGCCGGGCTGGCACGCGATAGAATTCTGGTCGCTCGTCATCGGCACCTGCGCCTGCGCGGGCGGCGTGGCGGCTCTCAACCAATGGATGGAGCAGGACACCGACGCGCTCATGACACGCACGGCGGACCGCCCCCTGCCCGCTGGCAAGATCGCGACGGGCTCGGCTTTTGTTCTCGGCTGCCTGCTCTGCTCCGGTGGACTCGGTTTCCTTTTCGTTAAGGTCAACGGCCTCGCTACGATCTTCGCGCTGCTCACGATCATTTCCTACCTCGCGGTCTATACGCCGGCGAAACGCTGGTCGCGTTGGTCCACAGAGATCGGCGCGGTGGCGGGCGCGTTCCCTCCGCTCATCGGCTGGGCGGCGGCGACGGGGGGAGTGTCGCCGCTCGGCTGGATTTTGTTCGGCCTGCTTTTTTTCTGGCAAATCCCGCACTTCATGGCGGTGGCCTGGACTTATCGTCGCGATTACTCGGCCGTTCATTTTCCCATGCTGCCGGTGCGTGATCACGAAGGCGGCCAGGTCGCCCGCTGGTCGCTGCTCAACACCCTCGCCCTGATCGCCGTGAGCCTGCTGCCGAGTTTCCTCGGCCTCACCAGCATATGCTACGCAGGCGTGACGTTGCTGCTCGGCGCCTGGTTCATCGCCCGCGCGGTTTCTTTTCTGCGACCGGACGGACGCGACCAATCCGCGCGGAAACTCTTCTTCACGACCATCGGCTGGCTGCCGCTGCAACTGGGCGCGCTCGTGGCCGACCGGTTTATTTTCTGACTGCCAACGCTTTTACCGACCATGACTGTCCAGGATATCCCGGCGCTCAACGCCACGCTAAACGGCCTTGCGACGATCCTCATCACCGCCGGCTTCATCTGCATCAAGACCGGGCGTAAAACCGCGCACCGCGCCCTCATGCTCACGGCCGGTTTTGTCTCGGCCGTCTTTCTTGTAGGCTACGTCACGCACAAGGCCCTGATTCACGGCGTGCACACGCCCTTCGGCGGCGAAGGGGTGATCCGAGTTGTATATTACACGATGCTCATAACGCACATCATCCTCGCGATCAGCATCGCCTACCTCGTGCCAAAGACTTTCAGCCTCGCGATCAAGGGCGACTTCGAACGCCACAAGACCTGGGCA
>JANXRL010000192.1 GCA_025352985.1 Verrucomicrobiota bacterium | reverse complement strand
GGCACCACTCCTCTCGCCTCTGGCCTCTCGCCTGACGCCTCCAACGCGTGGCGCAACCGCTCCGTCGAGGAGCGATTGAGCCATGCGCTGGTGAAAGGCATCATCGACTTCATCGACGCCGACACCGAGGAAGCCCGCCGGAAATACCCGCGCCCGCTCGACATCATCGAGGGTCCGCTGATGGACGGCATGCGCGTGGTCGGCGATCTCTTCGGCGCCGGCAAAATGTTTCTCCCGCAGGTCGTGAAGTCGGCGCGCGTGATGAAGAAGGCCGTCGCCTATCTCCAGCCGTTCATGGAAAAGGAAAAGGCCGACCTCGTCGCCGCCGGCGGCACCGCCAAGGCGCAAGGCCGCATCGTCATGGCCACCGTCAAGGGCGACGTCCACGACATCGGCAAGAACATCGTCGGCGTCGTCCTCGCCTGTAACAACTACGAGGTGATCGATCTCGGCGTGATGGTGTCGTGCGAAAAAATTCTCGCTGCCGCCAAGGAAAAGGGCGCCGACATCATCGGCCTCTCCGGCCTGATCACGCCGTCGCTCGACGAGATGGTGCACAACGCGAAGGAAATGGAGCGGCAGGGTTTCAAGCTGCCGCTCCTCATCGGCGGCGCCACCACGTCCGCCGCGCACAACGCCGTGAAGATCGCCCCGCATTACTCCGAGCCCGTCATCCACGTGCTCGACGCCTCGCGCGTCATCGGCGTCGTCTCACAACTCCTCAACCCCGACAACAAACCCGCCTACGTCGCCGACATCCGCGCGCGCCAGGAAAAGTCCCGCTCCGACTTCGCCAACCGCCGCGAGCGCAAACCGCTCCTCTCGATCGAGACCGCCCGCGATCGCGCCCAAAAATTTGACTGGGCCGCCATCGACATCCCCAAGCCATCGTTGCTCGGCACACAGGTTTTCCGCGACGCCACCGTCCGCGAACTCCTCGACCGTGAATTCATCGACTGGGGTCCGTTCTTCAGCGCCTGGGAACTCCACGGCCGCTACCCCGACATCCTCACCGACGCCGTCGTCGGCGAAGAAGCAGTCAAACTCCAGCGCGACGCCCTCGCCCTCTTCGAACGCATCATCGCCGAAAACCGTTTCCAGCCGCAGGCCATCCTCACGTTCTGGTCAGCCAACAGCGTCGGCGACTCCGTCGAAATCTACACCGACGAAACCCGCACGAAGGTTCTCCACACCTTCCACTTCCTGCGCCAGCAGCTCGAAAAACCCGCCGACCAGTTCAACCACTGCCTCGCCGACTACATCGCGCCCAAATCCAGCGGACGCGCCGATTACCTCGGACAATTCGCCGTCACCGCCGGTCCGGGCGTCGAAACCTTCTCCCACGAATTTAAAGCCGCCGGCGACGACTACAACGCGATCATGGTGCAAGCCCTCGGTGATCGTATCGCCGAGGCGATGGCCGAATTCTTCCACAAAAAAGAACGCGACCTCAGCGGTTTCGGCCTCACGGAAAATCTGAGTGCCTACGACATTATCCGCGAAAAATACCGCGGCATCCGCCCGGCCCCGGGTTATCCCGCCTGCCCCGACCACCGCCACAAACCCCAAATCTGGAACCTGGTCCCAGTAGAGCACGAGATCGGCATCAGCCTCACCGAAAGCTGCGCGATGTATCCCGCCAGCAGCGTGAGCGGCTTCTACTGCAACCACCCCGACTCAAAATATTTCGCCGTAGGCAAGCTAGGCCGAGACCAACTCACCGACTACGCCGCCCGCACCAGCGTCCCGCTCGCCGAACACGAAAAGTGGCTTGGGCCTTACCTCGACTACGACCCGAGCTAGACTTCATAAAAAGAGCGTGCCAGCCGTTATATATGACACGCCCCATCGTTAGATCATTCCTGCTTTTTTGTGTCATCGCTAGTGGCGTCCTTGGTGCGGACACTAAATCTCCCTGGCTCGGCACGTGGTCGGCAAAACTTGGCGAATACGGAATCATAGCGCTATCTGTCGGCGACAAGGGTGATGGCGTTCCATCCCGGGCCGAAGTCTGGTGGCTGGCGAATGTTATAAGGCCCACGGGTATCCGCATCGAAGGCGACACGATGTTCATTGACCTGCCAGATCATAAACGCGCTTCGGTCCCCGGCCTAGCTTTTCGCCTGACCGATGCGGGAACCCTTCGCTTCTCCGCGTATGGGATACTCTCTGCTCCATTCGATCCACTTTACGCAGCCGTCGAGTTTACCCGGCCCAAGAATATATTTTTCTGGCATCAAACAACCGACTTTCGAGCCAACGGTGGAGAATACGACAAATGGCACGAGTCCGGCCAGCTCAAGCCACTCCCTACGAGTTGGCCTTCAAGCGTAACCACCCCACTGCTCCGACTCTTCGCTTATGATGACCATCTGCTGTATCGCGTGGTCGTTTTGCCGTCGCTGACCGAAGGGGATCTTGCCGCCGCCTACGCATGGACCAAAGACAAAAACATATGGAGCAACGGCCCGGACGGCATTCAACGCTGTATCGGTCAAAACCCCAACACCCCTCTTTCGATTCTCACGGAAATCTGGAATCACGGCGATAATCCCCAATTCTGGATTGCAGCAGCACAAAATCCCCGTGCCCCCTCCGAGTGGCGAACAGCCTTGATCAACCGCATCCTGTCCGGCTCTGAAAACGTCCAGTCACGGTCCACTTGGACAGGCGATGGCCCTCCAGAGCTCTACCTTAAGCTCATCGATAAAAAACCTGCCTTGCGCAGCCAAATCGCCGGCAACCGCGACATGCCTGCGGTGGTTTACGAGCACCTCGCCCGTGAGTATCCGCAGGACTCCGTTAGTCAGCTGATCAATAACCCGGCGGTTCCGGTCGATATACTTGAAACAATCGCAGTTTCCGCAGACCGCAACTTTCAGCTCAGCCTGATCAACAACCCAACTCTGCCTGCCGCTACGCGCACCAGACTCGTCCACCAAATCCTCGCGCAAGCTACGCCAGTCGACTTCGAACGCTTTGTCCATGATCGCGATGCCACGCCGGAATTTCTTGTGCGTTGCAGCGCCGACTTGGAGCCGGGTATCCGCACCTACGTCGCGCAAAATCCTAACACTCCGGAAACGCTGTTGCTGACTCTGGCCGAAGACCCCTCAAGCCCCGTCGCGACTGCCTCGAGGGAATCGCTCCAACAACGATTTCCCAAAACCTTCAACCTGCGTAAGGCAGACCTCTCTTCAATAGAAAGCCGGGCGGAAGACACCCCACTCTACAAACAGTTTCAGAACGCCGTGGGACGCGGCGATCTTCCTGAAATCAAACGCCTCGCCTCTTACTATAAGGACCGCGGAAAGCTCGATTCTACGCTCTCCCACACGGCCCGGTTGATGATCAAAGATGGCTACCGCCCCGAGCTCATGGATTTTTATTTGGAGCAGGGCTACGATAACTATGGTGGGTCGCTCGCTCATCTCGCCGGAGAATGCGGCGGAAACCGCGAATGGATCGCTTATTTCAAGCGCAGGGGCGCCTTTCAAAAGACCTATGCGGCCAATGCCTATGAGGCCGCCCTCGATTCGAGAAAACCCGAGAATCTCGCCGGATTGATCGCCGCTGGAATCGACCCCAATCAACCCAACGGGAATAAACAGACCGCCCTTCACCGGGCGGTTTTGCTACACGATTTGGGAGCCATCGAAGCTCTCCTCAGGGCCGGGGCCAATCTCTCTTTGGTCGACGCACGGAGACAATCACCTCTCGACTATGCCGTGGTGACGAAATTTATCCCTGCCATTCGTCTGCTCGACAAAGATGGACGCAACGCGGCCATGGTCGCCGACTTCATCAAAGAATTCCCACCTGCACCAACCTCTGCTTTCCTTGGAGCGTGGACCAACAATATGGACGGCTTCTCCACCGTTTCCATTCTGCTCAATGCCGACGGCTCAGGTCGTTTTGGCGCCAGCGTGATCGGCGGACTCCTGGCTTGGCGTGAAGTCTCGCCTACTGAAGCCGCCGCCTACCTCTACAACGAAAAAGGTGAAGTCGCTCGCGACTTCCCTATCAAGCTCTCGCTGGAACCATCCCGTCAAGTGGTCACGTTCACGCCCCCAAAAGGTGAAGCTCAGCGTATGATCCGCCCTCCAAAATATTAACGTAGCTAGGCCCCCTTCTCAGAGCCACCATCACCCTAGACTTGCCAACCCGCCCGCTGCGCTTCTATCCATCCCTCCTCACCTATGCTCACCCAGCATAAAGTCCCTGCAGTCGTCCTCGCTCTCTGGCGCGCCATTCGCGTCAGCGGATGCGCGGCTGCACGGTCGGTGATCGTTTCTTAATACCAAACCAAGAAACGTCTCCCACGAAGCAACCGCGCCCGATTCCGGCGCGGTTTTTTTATGCGCCGTCGTCGGGCGTCTCCACCAGACACCCGTCATGACCTCAGTCCCGTCCTCCACCCGCTCCCACCGCGCCAACCTCCAGATGATGCTCGGCTCGGCCGTATGTTTCATTACCAACGTGCTCTTGATCCGTGCCCTCGGCGGCATCGACAACGTGAGCCTCTGGGTGGTCACGTCCGCCCGCTTTCTCGTCGGCCTCGTGATCGTGTTCACACTCTATCGGAGCGAGTTTCAGCCGTCTCACCTCTTCACCAACCGCAAGCTCATAGAGCGCGGCCTGCTCGGCGGGCTCTGCACGCTCGGGTTCTACTACACCGTGACCAAGCTCGGCGCCGGTCGCGCCACCTTCATCAACAACACATACGTCATCTGGGGCGGACTCTTCGCCGTCTTCGCACTGCGCGAGCACCTCCGCCCTGCCCTCGTCGGCGGCGCCGTCGCTACGCTCCTCGGTCTCGGTCTCCTCACCAACCCGTTTGCCGCTGGCACGCACACCGGATTCGACGACTTCGTCGCTCTCCTCAACGCCCTCGGCTCGGCCTGGATCGTCGTGACCATCCGCCAGCTCCACGCCCGCGAACACTCCTCGACCATCTTCGCCGCCCAATGCGTTTTTGGTCTACTCCTCTGCGGTGGCCCCGCCGTCGCCGGTATCCACGCGATCACCCCGGCCGCGTGGATCGTGCTCGCCATCGCCAGCACCTGCGCCGGAGCAGGCCAACTCCTCATGACCCAAGCCTTCCGCGATCTCTCCGTCGCCGAGGGCTCACTCCTGCAAATGCTCGTGCCCCTCGGTATCGCTCTCGGCGGAGTCTGCTTCTTCGGCGAACACTTCACCACGTCCGAACTCTTCGGCGGAGCCCTCATCCTCGCCGGCACCGTCGCGTCCTCGTGCACGCGCCAAACCGCCCCTGCTCGCACTTAAGACACCATGAACAGCCATCACCTATTTTCCAAAATACCCCGATAACCCACGCTTCCTCGCCGCAGCAGGACCTAGCTTCTTGCCAATCGGCTTTGTCCGGAGCTTACTGAAAAAAGTCCCCCAACCCCATGCCCCGAGTCAGCGACCTGCAACCCCTCAAACCTCACCTTCTGCCCGTGGGGATTTTCCCACACCTTCCTTGGATGGAGGTTGATGCCGCCCTCGACCGCGCCGGCTGGAAAGTCCTCCCTGCCGTCCCCAAGGCCGACCTCGTGGAATCCGCCCTGAAGGCTTATCCGGTAGCGGTCGTCGTAACCGGCGCCGGCCTGGCCGATCTCCACTCCCTCCGCGAACTCACCCTCGATCACGCGGCCGAGTGGTGCGATTTTTCCACCGTGACCGCGACCTCCGACGCCCTCGTCGCTCTCATCCAGCAGGCCCGGCAAAAACGTCACTCCCGGATTTCATCCGCATTCTTCACGGGCTTCATCGAACTCCTGCCCGACGCCGTTTTCTTCAAGGATCGCTGCGGACGCTTCCTCGCGGGCAATACCCGCATCGCCAGCCATTTCGGCCTGAGTGATCCCGCCCTCATCATCGGCCGATCCGATTTCGATTTCTTCTCGCTCGAGCACGCCCAGCCCGCCTTCGACGACGAGCAGGAGATCATCCGCACCGGCCGGCCCATGACCGCGAAACTCGAACGCGAGATCTTCATCGCCGACCACGAGACGTGGTGCCTCACCTGGAAGGCCCCGCTGAAAGATGAACACGGTCGCGTTATCGGCACGTTCGGCTTTTGCCGCGACGCGACCGAGTTGAAGACCACCGAACTCGCGTTGGCGACGGAGCGCCACCTCTTGGAGGCGCTGCTCAAAAGCATCCCCGACTCCATCTTCATCAAGGATACCAAGGGCCGCTTCCTTCTCGCCAACCCGGTGCTCGCCGGCTGGATGGGCACGACCCCCGACAAACTCCAGGGCAAGACCGACGCCGATTTCTACGCGGACGATATGTTGCGCAGCTTTGAACATGATGACGAATCCGTGATGTCCACCGGCATGCCCGTCATCAACCGCGAGGAGAAAGTCCTCACCGCCGACGGTCGCGAACTCTGGGTGCTCACATCCAAAGTTCCCTACACGGACAAAAACGGCGAGCTGGCGGGCGTCGTCGGCCTGAGCCGAAACATCACCATCCGCCGCGACTTCGAACAGCAACTGCGCCACGCCAACCACGAGATCGCCAAACTGCGGGAGCAGCTCGCGCAGTTGCCACCCAAAACCGCCTCCGGCAGCTAAACCTACCGCGCGGCCGGTGATCGCATGTGCGCCTCACGCAAGATCGGCTTTTTGAACCGTGCAGAGGAATCGCCCCATAGGGCAATTCCATGAATGGCTGGACTCTCCGAACTCCGCCGCAAGAACCCCCTCGACGCCGAGCCGCCTGCACGGGAAACTATACCCATCCCGTGCGTTCACCCGTGTCTCCGCGTCACCTCATTTTTGTTCTCATCGCCCTCGCTCTTGCGGCGGCCCTCCCCGCGCAATCCCCCGTGGTCGCGCCCGCCGACCTTCCCGCCGTCACCTTCAAACCCGTTCCCGTCCGCACCTACCCGCGCCCCGTGGAATCCTGGATGGAGGCCCAGATCGTCCTCGCGCGCCACGCCATCTCCTGCGGCCCGATCGACGGCGTTTCCGGCTCCCAAAGCGCCGCCGCCCTCGCCGCCTTTCAAAAAAACCAAAACCTCCCCGCCACCGGCCGCCTCGACGACGCCACCCGTGCCGCGCTCGTTTTGACCACCCCGCCGCTCCGCCAACTCCCCCTGGACGCCGACGACCTCGCCCGCCTGCAACGCCTCAGCCCCACCTGGATCGGCAAGTCTCAACAAACCGAACTCGCCTACGAAACCGCCCTCGAATTGGTCTCCGAGCAGACCCACTCCAGCCCCGCGTTCATCACCCAGCTCAACCCCTCCACCGACTGGAACTCCGTCCAACCCGGCACCATTGTCAGCGTCCCCAACGTCGATCTCGCTGCCCCGCTCGCCAAACCCGCGATGCTCCACGTGCGCCTCGCCGACCACGTCCTCGAGGCCCGTGACGACACTGGCGCGCTCGTCGCCCACTTCCCCGTAAGCATCGCCCAAAAAGTCGAGAAACGCCCCGTCGGCGAACTCCACGTCGCCATCGTCATCGCCGACCCCGACTACACCTTCGACCCGGCAACGTTCCCCGAATCCGAGGAAGCCCAGTCTGTCGGCCACAAACTCATCATCCCTCCCGGCCCCAACAACCCGGTGGGCGTGGCGTGGATCGGCCTTGACCGCCCCGGCTACGGGATTCACGGAACCCCTCTCCCTGAAAACGTAGGCCGCACCGAATCCCACGGCTGCTTCCGCCTCGCCAACTGGGACGCCCGCACCCTCCTCTCCCTCGCCTACGTCGGCCTGCCGGTGATCGTCGAGCTGTGAGACGATTGGCAACGATTCAAAAATTCTGTGCCTGATCGGCAGGTGTGGGGGACCGATGGTGGAACGCGTTGACCTCAACGCGTTGCGGCGAAGCCGCCTCACAAGCGAGCACGTTTGGATCAACGCAACGACATTAGCCCTGCACGCCATCTGCAGCAGACGCTGGAGGCAGCAGCCCATTTTTATGATACGGCCCCTTCCTCGCTCGGTAATGAATAGCGCTCTCAGGCACCGGCTGAGCCAGCACCGTGTGATCCGGCAACTCCGGTCCTATCAACTGCCATGCTGCCAAACCATAAGACCAACGCGTGTCCGTTTTATCGAGGGAAAGCACACAACTGGTTAAATGAATAAGTCTTGGGCTCGCTTAATTTTTCCACCAAGGGCACTTGACATATCACATTCAGGAGGTTGCTCATAATAATTTATGTTAAAAGCCTTTTCCCCAATTTGGCTCCTTGGCTCCTTGGCTCCTTGGCTCCTTGTTTGTGGAACTTTTGCCCAATCGGCTCAATCCGTTGTTTACGGCGGTTTCGCATACGTTGGAAGAAACGACGAGATACAGATCAACTATCCTTACTGTAGTCGCTTCGACGCAGGGGAGGGAGAGGATAGTGGCGCCTTCGAAGTCATAGCGCGCGACATCGTTAAAAGTGCGCACCAAGCACGCGAAAATAAGCTTAACATATTATTCGGTAGCGTCGACAAGCAGACGCATCCACGGGTATTGGCCTTCGCCATGACCGAAGAACGAGTGCTTAAGGAAAGAGTAGGTGAGTTTAGCAAGCTCGTCGTCCAACTTGGATTTGAGTTTATTGTTTTGGATTTCACCGAAGCAAAGGTGGTTTGTTCTGTCCCTATCTTCATCGAGTTGATCGATGCAAAGAAGACCGACTTCACCGATGCGGATATAACAGATCGGATCGGCACAATGGTGCGGGGGGAAAGGTCTCAACTGGGCGAGGTTGCCGCAAAAGCACTGACACAGTTGAGGGTGAGACCGAACGCCGCGCTCACTCTGCGGGTGACTGACGTTCAGATCGGAGAAAAGGCGCTTTCATTTCTTCCTAAGGCGTTTAAGGAATCTCATTCGGCCTACGCGCAGGCGATCGCCCAGCAGTTCGGGAGCCTGTTGAGTTCGAAGGCCGGAGTAGCATTGCTTCCGTTCGCAAAGGATGCGGCGAACAGCAAGATGACCCTCCGCTTCAAGAACGGAGACGCGGCGCAGTTCAAAATACCCGACCCTACATTTGCCGTCATTCTGAGCGTTCCAGGATTTAAAAAAGTCCTCGATAAACAGTCGGACGCCGAGGCGATTTGGATCTACGGTGCTTGGCTCGGGGTTCAAATCATAGAGCCTGAATTAGGAAAGGTCTATTTCAACACGGTCGCCAAATATCCGGTTTCCAAGCTTGTTCCGGCATCACAGAAGGACGTGGACGATTTCCCTATTGTATCGGAAGCGCTCAAAGGGGCGGAAGTCACGGCGATTGAGACGCTGCTAAAAGACAAAACCGCCAGCGCAAACGTGATTAAAAAATGCCAACTATGAAAAAAATTCTGCATTTACTTTTCATTGTCTGCCTAGTCGTTCCCTCGCTTCAGGCCCAGATGGTCAAAGTTAAGGGGAAGGGGGAGATCGTTTATTCCGGCATCTTCAAGCAGGGTTCGGCGGACGAGCGTAATGCGATCACCGAGGCCAAGAAAAATGCGCTCAAACGTTACGCTGCCGATTTTGAGCCGGCACGTTTCGAGCTGTATCAGAAGCTGGAGCTGCAGATTTTGGCCAAACTGGATGAATTCGTTCCCGACTACACCCAGATCGACCAGCAGGTCGACAAGACTTCCAAGCGGTATACGGTTGTCGTCGAGGCATCAATCAATGCCTCGCTGATAGAGAGGATGTTGAAAGCTAGTTCCGCCGCCGGCGCCGCGAACGCTGCGGACAAGTCGAATGTAGTCTTTATTTTCGTCGCCCGCGAAATCGCTTCACGAAAAGCCTACGAAGAAAAGAGGACTGCCATCGCTTCGGAAGAAAAAGCCAGCACTTCGAGCGAACAGTCCAAGGCGGCGGATGATGGTAGCGCAGCGCAGGCCACGTCCGAGGGCACTAAAGTCACCAAGCAAACCACGGGCGGCAGCACTGAATTCAAGGTAGACACTCTATCATACAATGTCTCCACGGTGTCTGAAGTTGATGGGGCGGTGAATTCGGTTCTAACCACGGCCGGTTTTGAAACGGTGGACGCTAGTGATGCCGGACTGGAAGTTGAGAAATTCAAGGCTGACTTCAGCACAGGCAATGACGTCTCTGCCGCCACCCGTAGCCAAGCGATCTCCGTTCTTCGCGAAAACAACGTCCGATACATGGCCATCGCGACGATGGACATCGGCTTGCCAGAAAAAGACGGGGTGACCGGGATGATTCGTGTTTATGTGACCGTAAACTCCAAGGTCACTTATCTGCCTCCTGCGTCCGATGGGAGCCCGAAAAAACTGCCCAAGACGGTCGCATCAATCGCGGGCAAACCTTACGCAGGACTCGGTTCAAATCCCCAGGTGGCGCGAACCAACGCGCTTAACGAAGCTGCAACCAAGTCGGCGATGGAATTGACCGACCAGTTGCGCATGAAAAACATCCATTAATTTCATCAGAATAAACCGTATTAAACTAAAACCATATGAAATCATCGACCCTGCGTTTAGCACTCACTCTTAATCTCGGCGCGGCCCTTTTGGCTTCGCATGCTTATGCCAGTTTTGGCAGCTTGAAGATCCCAGGAAAAGATAGCGGAGGATCAGGCGGCGCCTCTCCCGCAATCAGCGCCGGGGATTTTGAGAAGCAGCTGTCCGAAACTACTTTGAACGTGCTGAATGCCCGCATCGAATTCACGCGCGCCCAGCAGAAGCTGGCGGAGGCGTTGGGACTCAAAACCGATTCTTTTGAGAAAGCGGCCGAGGCCTTGAGCGCTACTTCCGGCGCCAGCACGGAACCCGGGAAAACAGTGGATGCGGTCAAAAACTCGTCGAAGACGACCGCTGCCGCCCGCAAGGAATTGGACGAAGCACTGGCGAAATCCACCGAACTGTCGGCTGAGGGCAAGGTAAAGTTTGTCGAGGGCACGGCCAAATTTGCAAAAGGCGTGGCGGCTGAGGCCGCCCAGATTGCGGCGATCAAGCAACTGGTGGATCAAGGCAAATCACTCGCCACGTCCGCTAGTCCTATGGAGAAGATGAAAATCGCTGGAATAATCAAACCTGCCAGCGAACTCGCGGCGTTGGTCCCCGGCGACGTAAAGGAAGGGATAACCACCTTTGGGCAAATCACTAAGTTCGCAACTACGCAGAAGCTGGAGTTACCGAGCGAGGCAAACGCAATGAACTCGATCGGCAATATGCCTTAATAAAGCGTGCGCCGCGACCCGATGATGATCCGCATCCCTATTGGGCTCACCATATTGGTGCTCGCGCTAACCGCCGTCGCGCACGCCTTTGGCGTGCG